>CAIYWZ010000029.1 GCA_903930075.1 uncultured Alphaproteobacteria bacterium
CCCATGACGCAGAGGATGGGGTAATGCTGGGACTGAACCTGAATCCAGCTTTCAATTTCCCGGGTGATATAAATTGCTTTAGATGTTGTCATTTCATGCTCTTTTCGTTATTTATACCCTTTTTTATATCACAAAACACCAGGGTTTGACACAGAAAAAAAGCTCTAAATTTCCCCCAGAATGACCTTGATTTTTTCTTCCGTACTCTCATGCGTTGCAATAAAGTCTTTGACGATTTCGTGCGTCATCAATGCTTGGAGCAGATCTGTTTGATGGTTATCGCAGGCAAGATCAAGGGCTGTTTGACCGTCCTCATTTTCTATGCAAAGAAGGTCCCGGTTCAAAAGGGTTAAGGCTACTTCCGTGAATCCAAAGCCACAGGCATAGTGCAGGGATGTTTGGCCCATGTCATCTCTTGATGTCAAAAGCCCAGAAAACTTCTCCAGTAGTGCCCCTACGAATTCCACATGACCCATCTGAGCTGCATAATGCAGAGCATGGTGGTTCATGGAAATAAGCTCTGGATATTTTTCAAGTAGAACCAATGCCCACTGTGTATTTCCGAAACAGGCCGCTGATGTCAACAAGGATGCAAGAAATCCTTCCATTGGTATGCTCCCCTTGTATCTTTCCAGCAGGAAAAATGCCATAGGTGTGTTGTTGTAATGTTGTATTTTGTGGGTAAGTAGCGCCATGTATATCACATGAGTTTGGAATATTGTGCCATGTTTTTGTATGTCTTCTTCAATTTCAAAAGATGCGATCAAAGATTGAGCTTGCGCGGTGTAATTCCCCTTGATTTGCGCGCCTTTGTCTTGATTCATATCCAGCAAGAAGTTCAATCGTTGTTCAAAGGTCTTACCCTCTAGAGATTTTTGAATTTCATTAGATTTTTGGAGGAACGGGGCATAGCTCTGCTTAAAAACAGAACTGTCTTTCCAAGCGCTCATGGTGATCACAGACCAGGGTTGTAAGGCTTCCATTTCCGTGTCCAACACATCTCCTTGATTGTCACAATTTCTTTCAAAATATCCCGCAAGGCCTTTAAAAATCCCAGAGACATCTCTAGAGGGAAGACTGAGCATGAGAGGCTCGATTGTTTCAGAAAGGTCATCGTGAGGGTTTGTGATTGTGTTTAGAAAATCAGATCCTTCCATGGCACATATAGCTTGGCCGCAAGAAATGAACAGTCCGGCGGCGATTAAAAATAGATTCTTGAATTTTTTCATGATGCGTATCCTTCATATATTAACATAAAACATGGATCACTTTGTATAGAGTTTTTTGAAAAAAAGCAATAAAAAACGTATATGATTCATTTTTAGAAAATGTCTTATCAAAGGTATATACCATTTAGCATTAAAGTCTTTTTCAGCTTTGTATGCATACAATACCAGGTATGTTTTCTTCCTGCTTTTCTGTTGCGAATTTCGTTTTTGGGTTTTTTTCTATTGATGTATTGTAACTATTCACTACCCCCCTGACCTGTCATCTTCATGGCGTGAGCCTGGAGATCTCCCTTACCCTCCCTAAGGCACTCCCGGTTTTTATATGGATCAATAGTAACTTGTGGGAACGTTCTTTCTGGGGAGCACATCTTCTTTCTGGGCTCAAGAGAAGGGAGATCTTACAAAACTAAAGTTTTGAAGATGACTGCGGTGGGGGGTGAATAGTTACAAAAAATTTATCATGATCATTAAGAATATTGCTGCTGAAAATAATATTGAAAGAAAAAAGATTGTTAGCAAATAATTCATTGTGGGTTACTCTAAAATATTCCCCCCCTGCCAAGATCGGCAGGGGGGGGTGGATATTTAGAAATCGAGGTCTCTTCTTTGGGTTGTCTTAAACGGACGGTTGGCGGGTTTGCGTGGTGCTCCTGCGTCTTGGAACCTGTTGTCGGTTCTTTTTTCGCCTGATCTTTCGCTTGATCTTTCTTGGAAACGATTACCATTGGGTTCGCCTCGTGACTCACCTCTTGGCTCACCTCGTGACTCTCCTCTTGGTTCTCTGCGCTCTGTGGGGCGTCTTTCGCTAAAGCTTCTTTCGCCGCTCTGGTTTCTATCACCAAAGGGTCTTTCGCTGTTGCTGCTTCTTTCTCTCCTGTCACCAAAAGATCTTTCGCCGCTTCTTTCGCCTTCTCCTCCGCGTGGCGCCCTGTCGGTTGAAGAGCGTTCAGAGGGTCTTCTATCGCCAAATGGCTTGTCGCCTGTTCTTTCAGGTCTTTTTTCACCAAAGGGTCTATCGCCAAATGATCTCTCACCCGTTCTTTCACTTCTCTCACCGGGTTTGCCGAATCTGGATCCTCCACCAAAGGCGGAATTGCTCTTACGGTGGGCGGGTTTCCCTGCGTCACGGCGTGCATATCCGCCGCCGCTTCCACCACCGCTGCCGCCTGCGGAATAACTACGGTCTTCTTTAGCCGATGGGTCCATGAATTTTTGGATCGCGAACCACTTTTTCGCATCCGTTGGTGTGATCAAGCATAAAGATGATCCTTGGGCTCCGGCACGCGCCGTACGGCCGATTCTGTGGATATAATCCTCGGGGCACTGGGGCAAATCATAGTTGATCACGTGTTGAATGTGTGGAATATCAAGGCCGCGGGCCACAACGTCTGTTGCCACCATCACTCTGGTTGTCCCTTTACGGAACGCTGAAATCACGCGCTCTCTTTTTTGTTGTTTCAAATCCCCATGGATGGCGCTGGATTCGTGATTGTCCCGGGTAAGCTTTTCAGCCAGGCGTTCTGTGCTCATTTTGGTTTTGACGAAAATAATCACGGAGCCTTCTCTGGTTCCGAGCTCTTCCAAAAGCTTTGCATATTTATCGCCTTCGCCAACGCGGACCATGTCTTGCTTGATGTTTTTAATCGGCGAGACCACAGATCCCATGGAAACACGGGCAGGGCTTTGCAGATGCTTGGAAGCGAGTTTTTCAATGCTGGGCGGGAAGGTGGCCGAGAACATCAATGTTTGACGCTCTTTGGGCAATTCTGACATAATCCGGTCGAGCTGAACGCCAAATCCCATGTCAAACATACGGTCGGCTTCATCCAAGATGAGGAAATTTAAAGAATCTGTATTCAAAGTTCCGCGTTCAAGGTGATCAATCACGCGTCCTGGTGTTCCCACAATGATTTGTGGCGCGCTGCGCAGGTTTTGGATTTGCTTGAAAATCGGATCGCCACCGATGACCAAAGTTGTTTTGATCTGGAGGTTTTTTGCGCAAATCGCTCTAATCGCATTGGAAATCTGCTGGGCAAGTTCCCGGGTTGGCGTTAAAATAAGCCCGCCGCTGGTGGGATTTTCACAAATCTTTGCAATCAGTGGCAGTGCAAAAGCCAAAGTTTTTCCTGTTCCTGTTTGGGCAGATCCCAAAACATCCTGACCTTCTAAAGCCAAGGGAATTGTTTTTGATTGAATGGGTGTGGGTGTTATAAAGTTTAAAGCTGTTAAACTCTCTTTAAGAGCCTGTGGTAAATTCATGTCATTAAAAGACATGCTTTTCTCAGAAGTATGTTTTTCAGACATGTTTTTTTCAGGCATAGGTGTTTCATTAGTCATCGTCATCGTTTTTTTCCTTCAACGTTTGTTAAAATTTATACGTATCTTCATAACGTCAGAGGAATAAACTTTAGTCATAAGCTGTAAGGTTCACGCCGATCAGATTAAGATACAATCTCAAGTAATTTAATACTTCTATCAGACATTTTTTGAAAAAGCAAGAAAAATCGACATGAAATTATTTCTTTGAATCATGCTGATCTTTTATATAGCCCCCCGGTGAATCATACTCAAGCCCAGGAACGCTGAAGATCTAAGAGATTGGCGAAGTTTGTGCGGTTTAATTGAATCATGTCGTCGTCAAAAGGCGATATGTGGGGATTGTCTTTTAATGTTTTGGTAATTTTTTAAATCAATGATTATTTTTAAGGTGATGAAGAGGTACAAAAAAGTTAAAATGAGAATTGATCACAGATACATAAAAACTCCATTTCACACCAAAAATAAATCATTTTCCCACTTGAATTTTTTAAAGTTCACCCCCATATACCTTTTATATTGAAATTTAATTATGGAAATTATAAACACGAGAAAAGGAACCATACTCATGCAAAAACAACTTAAAATGATTTTAACCGCACTCATCCTTGAAAACACCGCTGTTATTTCAAGCGATGTGGTGGGGATTGCAGAGGAAAATAACGCAGCATCTTCGACGCAGAACCTTCATACTCTGGCTCGCGAAGATGTCATGCCCTCCCTTTTTGAGAGTAAGATCTGTGATGCGAATCTCATGTGGGAAAGTTTCTCCCATTTAGCTCTCAAAGATATGGTGAAGGTGACAAAGCTTAATCACAATTTTCGTGGGTTGTTTCAAAAATGGCTCTCCAAGGATCGCATAGAGCACTTGAATCATTTTCTTCCTGTGTCTGTGGGAAATCTGAGCGGGTATTTGAATCTTCCTGGCTTCAAACTGCCTTTTTATTACGCCCCAAAGAAGATTTCCCAAATGGTTCACCAGCCTCGTGGTTGGAGGATGATTTTGCCTCTTTTAACCGATGAAAAACACGTGGTTCAAGATAAACGATTGTTGATTCAAAACTCTTTATGGAACCCACAGGCGATTCTTGAGTTGCATAACACGCAAGGTCTGATGGAAGATCTTGGGCTCTCCCCGGAAACCCGTCAGAGCATTGAAAAAAGGGCTGCGTTTTTAAAAGATCTTCCTACCCAAAATATCCTGAATTTTGTAAAAAGACAAGAGGATCCCGACCTTAAAGCCCTGGGATATCTATTTATCGCCCAAAACCAGGATGCATTTACCCGCACAAGAAGAAGAGCAGCAGATGCGTTATCGGCTCTTGGAAATGAGTATAAATTTCAAGCTGCACAAGCGTATTTTGAAATTGCCACGCACACAGGTCTATATATACGAGATAGAAACTATGCCACAGAAGCTTTGGAAAAAAAGTTTGAACAAGATTATCCATTGGCTGTGATGGAAGCGTACCTTTCTATCGCAAATGACGATAGTTTAATAGAAACGGTAACCCGTCAGGATAGATTAACAGCTGCGCAAAAGTTATATCAATTTAAAGATATGGATAGGGAAAGATTTGTGCAAACTTATTTTTTGATGGGAAATTCAAGTACGGTTAGCACGGACACAAGACTATACGCCGCAGATGTTTTAGCCCAGTTTCAAGATAACTACAAACGCTGTGCTGCGGAAATTTATCATTCGATTGCGACCAATCCAATCCCCTATCTCATCCAGGTTCCCTTTCATCTTGAGGACACCAAAGTTCATCCAAAAGTCTGGGCAGTGAATTCTTTAAAAAATATGGGGGATGAATATACAGATTTTCTGATCGAATCCTGCCTATCGGTGATCAATGACGCGACATTAGACGTGTACGACAGATGCTTGGCTGTAGATATCTTGGCCGAATTTACAGATGAAAAGCATAAAGAGAACGTGGTGGGCTTTTACACATCCATTGCAATGAACCCGTATGAAAAAGCGTGTGATAGAATCCATGTTGCAAAAAAGTTAGCAGGTCTTGGGGAAGAATATAGGCCCGTATTACTCAATGTTTGTCGTTTGATTGCAACAGGGGAGAGGATCCTTCTTCCACAGGTCAGTCTTCTTGACGCGTCTTACACGATATATGCTGACGATAGAATCGATGCCGCAAAGATTTTATATTTCCATGGAGATCAAAAACTTGCCGTAGAAGTTTGTCATAGGGTTGCCCAAAATCCAGATTCTTCCTATCGCGATCAAATCTTGGCCGCAAAAGCTTTGGCAGAATTTGGGCCCGAGCACACGCAACATGTGGCCGACATTTGTCTACCTATTCTTGAAAAAGAAAGCTCAAGTTTTGTTTCTTGGGACGACATATTGGAAGATCTACTCCCTGGGCAAGCGGGGCCAGATAATGATAACAGATTAGACGCTGCAAAACTTTTGGCAAAATTTGGAGATGCATATAAAGCGCAAATTCTAAAAGCATGTCTTTCCATCATCCATAACAACAAAGCCAACAATGATATAAAACTTGATGCTGAAAGAATTTTAGCAGGGTTTGGGGGGAACTAAAAATAAAGGGGTTCAAGGGAAAAATAAATTATTTTCCCTTCTTGAATTTTTGAAGGTGCGCCCCCATATATCTTTCATATTGCAAATAAACAATAGAAATAATCAACACGGAAAAAGGAACCATACTGATGAAAAAACAACTTAAAATGATTTTAACCGCCATTCTTTATGTGTAAAAGTTCATCTAAAAGCGCCGTCATCCCTTCCCAATACTTCGTATCACAGTGATCTTCCATGGCCCACACCCATGCAAGGACGACTCTTATAAAGCACCAGGCTTTGATGCGCTGGGCTGGCATATTTAACTCTTTTGAAAAAATGTCAATGCGGGTTTGGATGATGTGGTGTGGATTTTCTTGTATCAGCAAGTCTGGAATGGGGTTGTAGATGAAGGCGGCAACTTCAAAGGAGGGCTCACCGATGACGCCTTTGGGGTCAATGACGACCCAATCGTTGCCCTTTTGCAAAATATTATCCGGGTGGAGGTCGCCGTGGAGAAGGAGATCTGGGCCGCAGGAGCCAAGCATCATGTCGTACAATTCTTTTGCTTTTTGTAAATAAATACCCGGAATATCCACACCCCTATCGAGCGCAGATAACCAATCGTGGATATGGGGAAAATCATGCGTCAAAAGGGGAGGGGAAAGCTGCAGTTTTTTGATCACATCGCAGGTGATATGAATAGCCTCAATCTCTTTTCCCGGGAAATAGCTCTTTAAAGAGATTCCAGGGACAGCTTTTTCAAGAAGGAGCCACCCCGGTCCCTTTTCCATAACATCCACCGCGCCATACCCCCTAAAGCATGCAAGCGCAAAGGCTTCCCTCTCAAGACCTTGATGATCCAGGGAAAGTTTGAGGATGATGGGGGTATTTCCTTGAAATCCAGAGGCTACATAGTTATAGGAAAGGTTTGAAACCGGCTGTAACCCATGTAAATCCAGCCGCCGTGATAACTTCAGGGTCATCTCCTGTAACCCCTCAAGCCATATTTTCCCTGTGTTTCCATAAATATTTAAGATGTTCTCTTCAAACATATTTTTTCCTTTAACCATATTATTTCGCACATTAACGATTTGTTAATCTATATGTGCCATAATTGTAGTATGAATCATAGAAGTGAATCAAGGAATGAGATCATTTTCTACAAAATTTTTGTAACTCCCCAGGTACCATAAAGAAATATATTGAAATCTCCACGGAAACTACGATAGAGTAAATTCATAGTTCAATGTGAGGTTTTAAGCTGATGGAC
>CAIYWZ010000030.1 GCA_903930075.1 uncultured Alphaproteobacteria bacterium
ACGCACAAGACTTTTGCACAATCCGCGGCTTCATTTCCACCAACCGAAAACAAGGCAATCCAATATTCCAAGCAATCCAAAAAGCAACGGCTTAATGATTACATACCTGGGGAGTTACTTTTTATTAAAAATGAGTCATATTTTTTGTTGCATTTTCATCCAAAAAGGGTTATAAGAAGTAATTGATTTTAAAATTTAAATACAAACATAAGGATTAGAAGTTAAGATGGCACATCATAAGTCTGCAATTAAGCGTATTCGTCAAACAGAGCGTCGTAGAGTCGTGAACAAAATGCGCGTAAGTGAAATTCGTACATTCGTTAAAAAAGTAGAGTCTGCAATTGTTGCGGGAAACAAAACTCTTGCACAGGAAGCTTTCAAAGCGGCTCAGCCGATTTTGATGAGCGGTGTTACAAAGGGCGTTCTCCACATCAATACGGTTTCTAGAAAACTTTCAAGACTTTCCGCAAGCATCAAGGCTTTAGCGTAAAATTTTTCTCCCCCTCTTTGAATGTCTCAAAGAGGGTTTTTTATTTTTAATGGATTTTAAGGATTTGTCGTGTCTGATTCGCAAGAACTCTCAGAGCAATGGGGGAAAATATCTCTGGCCTTAAGGCACGAGATCGGACACTCCATCTTTGAAAGTTGGATCGCACCTCTTTCCCCGATGTCCTTTAGCAATGGTGTTGTTTATTTAAAAGCGCCAACGGGTTTTGCCAGAGATTGGGTCACAACGCATTATTTGGAGGAGATTTTTTCCATATGGCGCACCGTTAACCACGAAGTTTTGTGTGTAGAAATTGTGGTTCACGGCCCTTCTAAACCTGTCCAAATTCAAGCTTTTGATAGCGTTTCTGAAACACAAAACGAACCAGAACAAGACTGGTCCAAGGATGGCGCTTTAGACCCAAGATTTACCTTTGAAAATTTTATTGTTGGAAAACCAAATGAGCTGGCCCACGCGGCGGCAAGACGTGTTGCAGAGGCAGATCAAGTCACGTTTAACCCACTTTTTCTTTATGGGGGCGTTGGCCTTGGAAAAACCCATTTGATGCACGCCATTGCCTGGCATATCAAAAAACATTCCCCTAACCGCCGGGTTATTTATCTCTCGGCTGAAAAATTTATGTATCAATTTATTAAGGCCCTGCGGTTTAAAGATACCATGGCCTTTAAAGAACAATTTAGGTCTGTGGATGTTTTGATGATTGATGATGTGCAATTTATCAGTGGGAAAGACTCCACCCAGGAAGAATTTTTTCACACATTTAATGCGCTCGTGGATCAAAATCATCAAATTATCGTCTCGGCCGATAAATCCCCATCGGATTTAGATGGGATGGAAGAGCGCATGAAATCAAGGCTGGGATGGGGACTGGTTGCCGATATTCACCCTACAACCTATGAACTGCGCCTTGGCATTTTGCAATCTAAAGTACGCGATATGGGGGCAAAAGTCCCGTTAAAAGTGCTGGAATTCCTAGCCGCTAAAATTACATCCAATGTCCGGGAACTCGAAGGGGCGCTCAACCGCATTATGGCCCATTCAAATTTAACGGGTCACACGGTCAATCTGGAATCGGCTCAGGAGCTTTTGAAAGATCTTTTGAGAAAACACGATAAGCGGGTGAGTATTGAAGATATTCAAAAACGCGTTTCCGAACATTATGGCATACGGGCATCGGAAATGCATTCTGCCAAACGCATTCGCTCGGTGGCCCTCCCCAGACAAGTGGCGATGTATCTGTCCAAAAACCTGACTCCCTACTCTCTTCCAGAGATTGGACGCAAATTTGGGGGGCGTGATCACACAACAGTCATTCACGCCATTAAAAAAATTGAAGCCCTTCGTACAGAAGATGCTGGATTTTCTTACGATATTGATTTACTTATTAAAATATTAGAGTCATAAAATTAAATAAAAAAGAGGTATAAATATGCATTTTGTTATCAATCAGAAAGACTTCGTTGAAATGATCCACCGGGCCCAGTCCGTTGTGGAGCGTAAAACCACCATGCCCATTCTCTCCCATGTCCTCATCCGGGCTGAACATGGCCGTATCCATGCCTCGTCCACGGATTTGGAGATGTCGCTCCAGGAATCCTGCGTGGCGGAAATTGAGGCCGAAGGAAGCGTTGCCCTGCCCGTTTTTCTCCTCCATGAAATTTTGCGCAAACTCCCCTCCAGCGCGTCCGTGACAGTCATTAAAAATATCGATGAAAATCAAGTTCATATCAAATCCGAAAAATCAAGATTTAAGGTTCCCTGCCTTGAAAGCAAAGATTTCCCCGATATCAAAATCAGCACAGACCTGCCCTTTAGATTCCACATCAACCCTACAAAACTCCTTGAAGGCGTTGATTTGGTGCGCTTTTCCATCGCCGTTGATGGGGGACGGTACAATTTATCCGGGATTTATCTCCACACCAGTGTTGAAAACGGCGACAATTTCCTTGACCTTGTCACCTCCGATGGTCACCGCCTCACCCACACAAAAGTGCCCCTTGTGGCCTACACGCCCAATATGCCAGGCATCCTGATATCACGGAAAATGGCAGGAGAGCTCTTTTCCATCCTTTCCAAAAGTGAAGACCCCATCTTGGTCGCCTACTCGGAAAATCAAATCGTCTTTGAACAGGGAAATCTCACCTTCATTTCAAGACTCGTGGACGCCACCTTCCCCGCCTACCAAGAAATGATCCCCAGCTGCTCATACCACGGCACCATCAACGCCAAAATCTTTTTAGACGCCCTAGAGCGCCTCTCCCCAATCGTTTCCAACGAAAAATCCCCACACATCAACATCACCCTTTCAGGCGAAATGATGAAACTCCACGCCCCATCCCAGGGCCAAGGCGAAGCCAGAGACGAACTTTTGGTCAACTACAACGGCCCCGAAATGTCCCTGATGATGAACCTACGCTACCTCATCGACATCGTCTCCCGCCTGAAAGAAACCGAAGTCCAAATCGACTTCGAAAACGCATCGTCTGGAATCGTCGTCAGCGACATGCAAAATCCGGGGACATTTTGTATTCTAATGCCGATGCGGGGGTAAGCGAAGGATTTTTAAGAATAAGTCTTGAAATTTTTTTATTCTGATATTATATATAAAGACATATGTAGAAGGAATAAACTAAATGGTCAAAAAATTGAATTTCAAAACTCTAATATTCTTATTGTCTTTGGCAAATACACTGCCTGTAATATCCATGGAATCTACTGATTTTCTTGAAGAAAGCCGGGCGATTCCTCTAAACTCTGCCCCCATAAAAGACCAGCTGCTTGATATAGAACCTGAAGAATTTCACGCAGCCATTCTTCAGCTTGGATTTACGCGCAGAGAGACATCTCATTGTTTTAAAGAAACCTCTCAAGAAATAAAAGATCATGCACTCGAAACAATAAAATTTTTTATGGAAAAAAAACTTTATCAATACGATAAAAAATTTCGTGAAAATTTAAATAAGCAGTATGTTCTTGGCTACTTAGATACTTTAAGACACTACGATCAACAATCTCTCGAAATCTTTAATTTAGGAGAGGTGAATGATTGGAAGCATAATTTCTCTCAAAAATATAGCTCCTACTATTTAGATGCTTTAGAAAATCAAAACTTAGAAGAGGTCGAGATTTTCCGCTGGGGACTTGCAAATGGAGCTGGCTTAGATAATTCTTCCTATGAGTATAATAGATACGGTGGATATTCGATATTTTCACTAATGGAAGATTTCTATCCAAAAGAAATAGATTTTATTTTTTACAATTCAGACCTTTCAATATTACAAAAATCTTTATTTTTAAGATCTTGTTGTACATCAGCAATTCATGGTTTTTATAAGCGTGCCTTTCGTGACCACAAAAATGAACTTGTTAATTTTGCTAAAATAGCTTGTCAAAATCCCCGCACTCTTAGTAAATTTAAAGAAGTATTCGAAGAAATGCAATATTCTATCGAAGAGGAATTGGTTGATGAGCTTAAATGTATTTTACTATCACCTTTCGAATTCTATGAACACATATCGAAAAATCTACTCGATTTGACTATATACGATTTGCGTTATCGATCAATAGATTCTTTTTCATATCTGATCGACCCTTTGCCTGCAGAAACTCATCAGAATAAAAGTTTGAAAGCTTTGGGCTATAATATGATCATTGATCACAGATTTTCTGATAAATATGAACGAAGGTCCGTAACAAGAAAAATTTTCGAACTTGGAAATGAATATTCAGCTGAAATAAAGCAATATTTTCTCAATATGCTAACACATTCTGTTTATTATGAGCTTTATCCTGAATATAAAAATATAATAGAGGCGGCAAAACTACTTATTAAGTATGCTCCATCTGAAATGAATGTTGTTACAGAAAATCTTTTTTTAATCGCTAAAAAACCTTTTTCAGATCAGAAGGGAAAAGCAGATCTGATAGAAATTTTGATTAATCTTGAAAATAAAGATCTCGCTGTTCTATTTTGCTCAAAAATTCTTTCTGATCTCGGTATTCCAGAAAACCTGAGAATAAAGGCAGTGATAAATTTATTAAAATTAGACTACAAATTTGAATATATTGAAATATTTTTAAATATTATTCAAGAAAAAAAATATTTACCTGATGTTCCTCAAGCTTTTGAAAAGATTATTGGAACTTTGGATGAAAACCAAGGTGCAGATTTTTGTTTGCAAGTTTTAAACGCTGCAAATGCAAAACCTCTTTTGAAGATCAAAGCCGCAAAAACTTTAATTGTTAAACTAAACAAATATATACCTGAAGCTGCTGCAATTCTAGTGGAAATTTTTGAAAACGTAACTTCAGAAAACAAAATTACAATATTAGAAATGTTAATGCATGCCGGCGAGACCTATAAAGCCCAAGTAATCAAACTTCTTGAAAATGCTATGACTTGGATCCAATCACTTGCAATGAGGGACCTTAAGAAGACATTAGATCCAGAAGATATACTACGTATCGTAGACGTATTGGCTCAGTTTGATGACGCTTACAAAGAAGAAATAATAGCTATTTTACAAATATCTATTTACAATATGATATTTCTTGAGGCAAGCGCGCGAAGTGTATCAAGAACAATGAGAGACTTGGAGCAATGGATGAGAGGATCAGGAGCTGAGGATTATTTTTCCAAAGACCCCACCCCCCCACATTTAGATATTAAACATCTAAAAGCTCAGAAGAGAAAAACTCGAGCCATTTTAGGAACCTTAATTACTCTACCCGATGAAGTAGAGTCGGAAGATGAAATTATAGAATTCGCAATTCCTGAAGCTGGAATGTGGTGGTGAAAAAAGAAATTTTGAAATCCCAAATGAGTTTGGACGAAACCAACCGTTAACCAATATCAACAACAATCTTCCCCACAGCGCGGCCTGAAATGGACAGTTCCCAGGCGTTGCGGAGTTGATCTAGGGGGAAGTGCTGGACTGTGGCTTTGAGTTTGCCCGAGGTTGCAAGATCATTGAGGATGGTAAGGTCGGCGGCGGTGCTTTTGAGCATGACGGGGATGACTTTTTTGCGGGAAAAGGGATTCAAGGATGCAAAGATGAGCGCAGGGGAAGGCAGGACGGAAACGTATCTTCCGCCATCTTTGAGATGCTTTAGCCAGGTGGAAGAATAGGGCCCTACGCAGTCAAAAATAATGTCGCAGAGAGGAAAATTGAGATAGGGATCGGGGGCACCATAATCGATAACCTGATCCGCGCCTAAGCTTTCGACAAAGGCAATATTACGGTTGCTGCACACACCAATCACGGTTGCACCCGCTGCTTTTGCAATTTGCACGGCGAAATGTCCAACGCCGCCAGATGCCCCAAGGATAAGGACCCGCTGACCAGATGAAATTCCACCTTTACGCAAGGCCTGCAATGCTGTCATTCCTGCCAAAGGCAGAGCTGCGGCGGTGGCAAAGTCCATGCTTTCTGGGATGAGAACAAGTTCATTGGCTTCTACTAAAGCATACTGGGCGCTGGAAACGCTTTCTGTAAGTCTTGCATGAACGCGCGCTCCAGGGACAAATCCCGTCACGCTCATCCCCACACTTACAACTTCACCGGCAATATCAAATCCTGGAATTTGCGGAAAACGAGCCCGCATAAAGGGCCGGTAGTGACCACTTGCAATTTTCCAATCGATGGGATTCACGCTGGTGGCAAAAAGACGCACCAACACCGTTCCTGGAGTCACTTCAGGGATGGGCAAGTCTGTTTCTTGAAGTATTTCAGGTCCACCATAGGTTTTGTAAATGATCGCTTTCATGACAGTCTCCTTACCGTTTGATTGAATATGATTTCATCTTAAACGATAATGGAAAACTGTCAAGAAAACGCCTTAAAAATTTACCCCTGATGGAAGCCCCTTAAAAACTCATCCGCCGTCATTACTTTATGGCCGGGGCGTTGGATTTGGAGTATTTTTAAGGCGTCTTTGGATGTTTGGATGGTCAAACCTTGATCTAAACTGTCATGGTCTAAAATATTTCCCGGATTTCCGGTGTTGATGGGCATAACTTGTGCTTTCAGGACTTTGCACATTTGCCCTTCAAATTCAAAGTGAGTTCCTGGCCAGGGAAGGAAGGCGCGGACTTTTCGCTCGAGAGCTTCTGCGGGGAGAGTCCAATCCAAAAGGCCCTCTTCCTTTGTGATTTTATGCGCATGTGTTGCCAAAGATTCATCCTGGGGTTCTGGGGTTAAATGTTCGAGATTTTCTAGGGCCTCTAACATCAAATCTGCGCCCAAAGGGGCAAGCAGCTCAAAAACATCGCCTGAGGTCATGAAGGGCTCTATTTTAAGGGACTTTTTAAACAGCATGGGCCCTGTGTCCATCCCCACATCCATTTTCATAATGGTTATCCCTGTCTCCAGATCACCATGCAAAACGGCTTGCTGAATCGGAGAAGCACCCCGCCACCTTGGCAACAAAGATCCGTGAATATTTAAACACCCCCACTTTGGTGCCTCTAAAATGGGCTTTGGAAGAAGCAAGCCGTAGGCCGCAACAACGGCCACATCTAATTCAAGAGATTTAAAATAGGCCTGTTCCTCGGGGTTTTTAAGCGTTTTGGGCGTGCGCACCTCTATCCCCTTTGACAGGGCATATTCGTGGACGGGGGAAGGGGTCAGCTTATACCCCCTGCCCTTTGGCTTTGGACCTTGCGTATACACACACACAACATCATGGAAAGGAATCAGTTTTTCCAACGTTTCCCTGGCAAACTCAGGGGTTCCCATGAAGGCAAGTCTGCGACGTATCACGCAAACTCTCCCCGTAACTTCTTTTCCTTCAGGAGCTTGCGCATGATCATATTGCGCTTGATATTTGAGAGATGATCAATAAACAAAATACCCTCTAAATGGTCAATTTCATGTTGGAGGCAAATGGCCAAAAGATCTTCCGCTTCTAAGGTTTTTGGGGTACCAAATTCATCCAAATATTTCAGCCCAATCGCTCTTGGGCGCACAACATCCCCGTAATGCTCTGGAATAGAGAGACATCCTTCAGAATAGGTCATGTCTTCGTCACTTAAAGAAACAATTTCAGGATTAATAATCTTGAGAGGGGCTCTTGTGGACGGGTCTTGTGGATCATAGACAACGTCCACCACAATGACGCGTAACCCTACGCCCACCTGGGGCGCCGCCAAACCGATGCCTGGAGCCTGATACATGGTCTCGAGCATATCATCCAAAAGTGTTCTTATCTGATCATCCACCACCTCCACCGGCTTTGCAACGGCCTGCAGGACCGGATGGGGGGCAATTAAAATTTCACGAAGGGCCATTTCAACCTCTAACTTACCTTTTTTATATCTTCAACTTTTATCTCTTCAACCAAGGTGGCACAGGGGCGCACGCTCACTTCCACTGGAGAAATTGGGTGGATTTCGTCCTGGATATCGGAAAAATCCTCAAATTTGCGCGCCTGACTCAAAACTTTACCTTCAAAGGCCCCAATCACCTGGTTATAATTTTGCACCGTATTTGAAATATGCTTTCCAAGCTTTCCAAAGGATTCGCTCATATCCAGCAATCTTTTATAAAGATCTTGCCCCATTTTGCTAATCTGCGCCGCATTTTGCGAATATTTCTCCTGCCGCCAGCCATAGGCAACCGACCGCAGCAGCGCAATCAGCGTGGTAGGCGTTGCTAAAATCACCTTATTTTCAATCCCAAACTCAATGAGCATGGGGTCAAATTCTAACGCCGCGCTAAAAAACACTTCTCCAGGTAAAAATAATACCACGAAATCCGGGGATAAGTCAAGCCCAAAACCTTCCTGATACCCCTTTGATGAAAGCGTTTGAATGTGCGACCTGATCTGCTTGGCATGATCTTTTAAAAGCTCAATACGCACCTCTTCGGAAGTGGTCTCCAGGGCGCCTAAATAGCTCGTCAGCGGCACCTTGGCGTCCAAAACAATTTGCCGTGATCCTGGCAAATGCACCACCATATCCGGGCGCAAACGCTTGTCATGAGACGGGTCAAAGGTCTTTTGCTCGGTGAAATCACAGTGCTTGATCATCCCCGCCAGCTCCACAACACGCCGCAACTGAACCTCCCCCCATTTCCCTCTTGCAGAGGGCGTATGCAAAGCCTTAGAGAGCACGGAAGTCTCCTGCCGGAGGTCTTTTTGCGTTTGAATCAAATCCCCCACTTGCTGGCGCAAAGCCTGATACGACCCTTCCCGCTCCTTCTCCAAATCCTGCATTTTGGTATCGACCTGCGAAAGCGTTTGTTTAATGGGAATGAGCAGCTCATCAATGGATTTATGTTTACTGGAAAATTCCGTTTTTGCGGACTCAAAATATTGCTCAAAGGTCGTTTTAGCTATAGAGAGAAAATGCTGATTCTGGTTTTGAAAAATCTGCGCAGAAAGCCCCTGAAAAGAATTCTTCATCTCCTCATGACTCTTTTTCACAAACTCCAAATTTTGCCTCTCCTGCTCCAAAAGCGAAGAAAGATACGCAATACGCATGTCTTTTTCATGGATTTTCTTAAAAAAAATCACATACACACCAAAACCGCCTAACCCCAGCCCCACAAGACCATATATAACTTCAAACACTGATTTATTCCTTTATTAAAATACCCTTCCAAAGTAACAGAAATGAGATAAAAATGATAGGAAGTTCTTGTGAAAATTAGTCATTACGGTAACTCCCCAGTCGGCATAAAGAAATACACTAAAATCTTGCGGGGAAACTTGAGGAGTAGACTCGTGAGATTTTTGTTTTTTTGGTAACTATTCACCAAGAAATAATCAGTCATCACAA
>CAIYWZ010000031.1 GCA_903930075.1 uncultured Alphaproteobacteria bacterium
CCATCTGCGCCCGGACTTCTTTTCTGCCTTCTTCCTTTTCACTTTCCGTATACTTGGAATATTTAGCGTACTCTTTATCCTGGGCGGAGTAGGCTTTGAGCACGTCTTCGGGGAGGTTTTTCAGGCGAATCATCTCAAAGGCCTGCGATACGGCTTCTGTTTTAATTTTTATTTCAACGTCGGTGTCGGTCATGCGGTGAGCCTCCTTGTAAAATGTTATCCAATCTTTTCTTGCCTGATTGTCCATATCAAGCGGTGCATTCATGATGGAATATTGAACGAGCTCAATTCCATCGAGATAATTTGGGTTTTTGGGGTCGTTCAGCTGGTCTTGGAGCTTATAGTGGCGGATGAATTCCTGGGGTTTATCCCTCCAATGCGCCGTTCCATCGGGCCCGCCGCCTAAAATATTGATCCCCATCACCCGTTTGATTTCCGTGATTTCGTCCCCTGCGCGCACCTGGCCACCGTAAAAGGCTGCGATGTAGGCGAGCGCCCTTCTGTCAAAATCGTCTTCTCGGGCATAACTTGCATTTCAATGAGCGCATATTCCCCATTGTCCAAACGGCAGGCAAAATCCATGGTGCCTCTATACTTGGGCTCGGGAAAGGCATATTTAAAATCATCAAAATTATCCACCATTCCTTTTAGAAACCGGCTGATTTTGGGTGGGAGATTTTCGTAAAGCTTAGGATTTTCATTCAAAAACTCCACCGCTGCCTTGGAATCGGCATGACCCAGAAAGCCCCGTAAATTCTGTAATTCCTGCAACGGGTTCATGTGATCATCGATTCTCTGGGAGGATTCCACGTGAATTCCAGGTAAAAACGCCTCGAAAAACGACGGACGCAAACGATCTTCGTTCAAAACGAACTTGAAAAGTGCGTCGTAGGTTGTGATTCCGAAAACTTGTCCTTGATATGTCATTTCCATCAACTCCTTGATTTTGAAATAGAGTAACATAATTCACGGGATTTTGCAATTTAAAAATATCTATGGTACCTGGGGTAAAATTTTGTTTCAGTCTTTGTATGGATGAATTTTCCACAGATCCGACTTTACTTTTTTGCGTCTACATAAGTTTAGCTCAACTTTAAAGATGAATTTTCATGAGGTGTTGATCGTCTTTTTCGAAGAAATTTTCGGTTTTTTCGAAGACAAAATCATCTCTTAAATAGTTTTCGAAGAGCTCTCCAAAAAAGTCTTGTGTTTGATGGATCCACTCTTCTTTGGGGGCAAGGGTGGATTCTTTTATTTCTTTTGCCGCAAGGGATGTGTGCCAGTATTCGAGCGACGTGACGTTGTCAAAGCACAGGGCTTCTAGGGCCAGTTGGGGTTCTCTCCATTCTAGAACGGATTTGGTAGAAGGGGGGAGGCTGGTTTTATAATCGATGATGCGGTGGGCGGAGCCTTTTTTCAGGACAAGGTCCATGCGGGCGGAAACGGACACTTTTCCAAAGGAGACGGTTTTTTGATATTCGGGAAAAAATTCAAAGCCCAACGATTTTAATGCGTCCATTTTGTGTGTGAAGCTTTCGAGTAAGCTTTGAAATTGGGATTTTTGATAATTGCTGAGCGCCGCAAATTCTTCCAGATGGAAAGGCTTGTTTTTTAAGGTGTATTCAAAGGCTCTATGGATGAGCGTTCCTAAAAGTCTTGGGGGGATTCCTTTTTGGAATGGTTGTTCAGGGGTGATTTTTAAGATTTTTCGAAGGTAAAAGAGATAAGGGTTTTGGATCAATAGTCTGACGTCGCTTTGGTGAAGGTGGAGGGGTTTTTGATCAAGGCGCGCTGTTGGGGATTCTTGTATCTTTAAAGGCAAAAAAACAGTTTTTGGGGTTTTTGGGGAGAGCCTTAAGCTTTTTAAATCATGGTATAAAAATCTTGAGGGTGTTTGCGCGGCGCCATTTTTTAAGAGTGAATACGTGATCATGCATGTTTTTGCGCTTTTGGAGAGCATTAAAAAATCTAGAAACGATAGTCCTTGGTAGATTAGGCTGCTGGGGAGATTCAAGTTTTGTTTTAAACTTTCGGGCAAGAAAGGGTTCGAGCTGTTTTGAGGCCATGAATTTTCTGTTAAATCCCCCAAAATCATCACATCCATGGTGCGCAGTCTTGCCTCGAGGGGGCTCCAAAAATGGATATAATGGGAGGCTTTCAGATCCTCTTGGGGCGTTGCTTGCGTATTGTTTAAAATTTCTTCAAAAATGTTTAAAAAAGATGTGGGGGATAGGGGAGGGAGGGTTTCAAAGGCTTTCATGGGGGGGGAATACTCTATCCCTTCACCCAAGAAATTTTTCAGATATTCTATATAAAATAGGGAGGGTCTTGGTTTTTGATCCTCTATTCTTTGCGACATAATCGCTTCAAACGCCTTAAATTCGGGTGTTTTGAGTAAGGCGGACAGGGGCAAGCTTTTTTTGCGCAAATTCACCTCCATGGCGCAGACTTCTTCGAAGTTATTCTGGCTTAAAGGATTTTTGAGGAAGGAAAAGAGGGTCTCTAATGAAAATTCACCAAACAATAAGGCGGCAGTTAAGAGGATAAATCTTCCTTCAGGCGTGTGTGAAAAACGCAGCGTTTCTTTGCATGCGGGCAAAATATTGAATTTGAGCAGCTCTTGCTTGACCAGGGTTTTTAAAATATGATTGTGTGTGACAAAGGCTGTTTTTTTCTCTTGGGCGTTTAATGCGTATAATTTTTGCGCAATTTGCATCGCTTCTTCTTCCAAAGTTTGGCATTCGAGGATGGCGATCCCGGGGCCCTCATCTCCGGTGATGTGGAGAGGATTTGTTGCCAGATTGTTTAAAAGTTTCCGCCCTAAATAAAAAGGATGCCCCTGGGGGAGGGGATCGCTCTCGTCCGGATCTGCGCAAATAAAGATGTGAAAATAATCCCTGTGTTTGAGAGAGTCTAGAATATTGAACGTAAAGGGCTTGAGGGCAACAATCCCTGCTGCCACAATGGGGCGATGTGGGGGGATCTTTTTTAAAAAGTTTTCCAATCTTTTGCCCCGTTCAAGGCGCTTTTGCGGGGCCAAAGTGAGGCCCAACTCTTCTATTTCTTTTTGTATTTTATATAAAATGTCACAATAAATCTGATCTAACCCTTCACTTTGAAGGGAGATATTCATTTTCTTTTCATGGGATAAAAGCTCATTCAGCGCTGCGATCAGCTGTTTGGATAAAAAAATAATTTTTTCGGGAAAATTCACCAAAGACTTTAGGGAAGTTTTTTCTAACTCCCCATTTAAAAGTTTGAAGATGAGGGCAAAAAGAAAATGCTCGGGCAAATCATCTTCAATTGTTTCATTCAGAACAAAGACTTTAGGAATAACCCCGTATTTTTCTTTATAAAGCACCTCAAAATCAATTTTTGCCCCTTTTGTGGGCAATAAAAAAAGAGGATTATACCTTGATATTTCTTCTAAATGGCTGACCAAGACTTCTAAAAAAGAACAGTTGGAGGGAATGGAATAACTCTTCATGTTCTAAAATCTATAAGATTTTACCACTCATCCCGCTGGGTGCGCTCGGATTTTTCGTGGCGCTCTTGGGCTTCAATGCTCAATGTTGCCACCGGCCTTGCTTCTAAACGCTTCAAACCAATGGGTTCGCCCGTTTCTTCACAAAATCCGTATTCTTTAGCCTCAATGCGCTCAAGGGCAGCGTCAATTTTACTAATGAGCTTGCGTTCGCGGTCTCTTGTGCGCAGTTCAAGAGTCAAATCTGTCTCATTGGATGCTCTATCTGTCACATCTGCTTCCTGGGCATGATCTTCTTTCATATCATGAAACGTTGTTTCAACTTCACGCACCACTTCATCGCGCCAGTCGAGCAGCTTTTTTTTGTAATATTCCAAATGCTTTTCGCACATATATTCTTCTGATTCGGAAGGTTTATAGTTTGTTTCAAGGGTTTCTGGCATCTTTAAATCTCCATTTACTATTACTTTACAAAAACATTATAATTATTGGGCTCCGCGCGTCAAGAAAACCTTTTTTGATTTGTCTATAAAATCGCTTGACTTTTTTTAAAAAATGTACATACATGAACTCATATTAAAATTTAATTCATTTATTAACGAACAAACGATAAGGATATTCAAATATGTCGGAAAAACAAGACGAATTTACAGGATGGCGCAAGGCGGTCTGGCCCATTCATAATAATGAACTTAAAAAGTTCCTCCCCATGGGGATTATGATGTTCTGTATATTATTTATTTATACAGTTTTGCGTGATACGAAAGATGCAATTTTGGTGAATGCTCCAGGAGCAGGTGCGGAAAGCTTGTCATTTGCCAAAGGTATTGGTGTGACGTTTTCGGCAATCCTTTTCATGGTATTATACACCAAGGCTGCCAATGTTTTTAAACGTGAAGGTTTGTTTTATATCACTGCTCTTCCATTTCTGATCTTTTTTGGTCTTTTCCCTTACTTTATTTATCCATTCGTTGGTTCATTGCATATGAGTTTAGAGACAATTAATCAATGGCAAGTGGCATATCCAAATTTCAAGTGGATCATTCCATTGGTTGGTAACTGGACATATACATTGTTTTATATTCTTTCAGAACTCTGGGGCAGTGCGATTTTGTCCTTACTTTTTTGGCAGTTTGCAAACTCCATTACACCTGTAAAAGAAGCCCGCCGTTTTTATGGTATGTTTGGTTTCCTTGGTAACTTCGGACTCGTTTTCTCAGGACCTGGTATCATTCTTGTGGCAAGTTATGCACAAAGCTTAAAGCTATCACGCGCAGAAGAAACTGGGCTGATGTTGCAATATCTTATGGCCGGTGTGATTGTTGCAGGTATTGTGTTAATTTATACTTTTTATTGGATGAACCGTAATGTTCTGACAGACAAGCGTTATTATGACCCAGAAGCAATGGGAGAGACGAAGAAGAAGAAAGAAAAACTTTCTATGATGGAAAGCTTCAAGTACATTTTGAGATCCCCATACCTTGGTTTGGTTGCTATGTTGGTTTTGGCCTACGGAATTTCCATCAATCTATTCGAAGGTGTTTGGAAAGGTCAAATCAAAATTGCTTACCCATCTGAAACTGAATACAATACTGTTATGGGAGGACTTTCAACTGTCACAGGATTCATTGCCCTTGCATTGATGCTCGTGGGAAGTAACCTTTTACGTAGATTTACATGGAAAACATGTGCGCTCATTACACCTGTTGTTTTGCTCATTGGTATTTTGATTTTCTTTGGTGTGATTTATTATAACAACACACTTTTACCAGAAGGTGTTTCAATCGTTGATGCGATTTCCAAAGGGGTGATTAACCGTGAACTGATTGTTTTTGTAGTGATTCTTGGATTGTTCGTCAATGCATTTGGAAAAGCTGTAAAATACTCACTGTTCGATCCAACAAAGGAAATGGCGTATATTCCACTTGATCCAGAACTCAAAACAAAAGGTAAGGCAGCTGTTGATGTCATCGGCGGACGCGGCGGTAAATCCTTAGGGTCTTATGTTCAAATGGGTCTTTTGAGTGTGTTTCACACAAGCGCACTTTATCATTTGGTTCCCATCATTGGACCAGTTGTTATTGGAATCGTGATTCTTTGGTTGTTGTCTGTTCTCAAGCTCAGCACAAAGTTCCAAGAACTCACGGGTGCTACTGAAAATAAAACAGCGTAAGCTAATATATTTAAACAAAAAAGCCTCCTTGTTCTGCAAGGGGGTTTTTTTATGTCTTGTAAAAGTGTGAAGAAAAGAAGAGTCCTCTAAAGAGAAGGTTCTGTATCTGTTGATTGCTCAACTTAAGCGACCATTCATCATTTACCTATCTAAAGACTGAATAATTGATTTTTGAATTTCTTCTTTTATACTTTTGCTTCCTCTATCACACAAATCTATGTGGCGAGCTCCCTTCACATAAATAGCTTGCGTACTTTCAGGAACGACGCCTTCATCGGGGTCATCATCTGAAGCACCAAAGCGTAAAATCTCTATATCTGGATTCCTTGGAAAAGGATATCTTCTGCTATCAAGCGAAATAATCTTTGAAACCATTTCGGGATAAACATTAGCAAACATCATAGAAATATCGCCGCCGTTAGAATGGCCTATTAAAATCACTTTGTTCAGATCCAACTGGGGCTCTATCTTTCTCAGTTCACCCATCACAAACAAAATGTTTTGAACGCCACGTTCCCAAAACGGTTTTCTTATATCGAATAGATTGCCTGTTATAGGGAGATGGTTATCTGTTTCAAGATCATGCTGGATACCCATTACAAAATATCCACGCGATGCAAGCACATTTGCAATAAATGAATATTCTGTATTTTTGGCTCCATAGCCATGATTTATGATCACGACGGGTTTATTTATCGGTTCTCTTTGATAAATAACTACAGGGACATTTCTGTCTCGGTCCCTGTCAAACATATCAATTTTCTTGCTTTCCAAAGCATAAGCATTACTTAAGCTCATACAAGAAAAGATTAGGAGATTTAATACTTTAAATCTAAAATTCATTTTCACTCTCTTTCAATCAATCCAACGAGCCTTACTGGCGCTTCTTTACCATCTTTTATTTTGATTGGAAAGGGCCATAATAAAGCTGCCTTTAGGGGCATACTATCAAAATTTCTCACATTTTCTATTATTATTTTTCTTGAGCCTAAAAAGGTTTTATGTACTTTAAAGCCATCTTCTGGTTTTTAAATTAAATCAAAAATTTGAAATGCTAAGGGGATATGGAAATAAAGAAAAGAAGACTCATCTATAAGCCGGGTTCTGTATCTGTTGATTGCTCAACTTAAGCGACCATTCATCTGGGATAAAAGTTACCTTTTACCTCTAGCAACCTACCCGAATATTTAAATGAGCGGAAATGCTCACAAAGATTGCTCTTTAAAATATCCCTATTTGGTCTTGCTCCCAGTGGGGTTTGCCGTTCCCTGACCAATTACTTGACAGGAGGTGGTCTCTTACACCGCCGTTTCGCCCTTACCTTCAAAAAAGAAGGCGGTTTGTTTTCTGTTGCACTTTCCCTAAAATCTCTTTTAAAACTTAAAAAAGATCCCGCCGGACGTTATCCGGCACTGTATTTCCGTGGAGCCCGGACTTTCCTCAAAAGGGCTAGCCTTTTGCGGTCGCGCGATGACTCTTCTTCATATGATTCATACGCGAAATTGGGGGAAAGGGGAAGTAAAAAAAATATTTATTTTACAAAAGCATATAAAATATTTTATAATTATTTATCTTTAAATATGGGGAGAAAAGTCCGGATGTGGGCAGTGAAATTATTGAACAAAGCTTTCTGCATCATCTATCGTGCTTTGGGAACAATGGCCTTTCTTCTTTTGGTAACTTTTATAACAGGATGTATGGACATGGATAGTAAATCGCCCGATGTTTTTGTTTTTTTAACAAATATTGATGATACGATTATACAAAGCGTTAGATATCACACAGGTGAAAATTTTTTAGGTAGGCAAGTGCGTGGTTATAAAACCAATAGAATTATTTGTACCAGAAAAGCCGCTCTACAGTTAAAAAAAGCTCATGATCATTTCAAAAATCATGGGTATAAGTTGGTTGTGTATGATGGATATCGTCCTCAAGTTGCTGTGGATGAATTTCGAGAATGGGGAAGTGATTTAAATGATGTCCGTGCAAAAGATTTTTATTATCCCACTTTAGAAAAGAAAGATCTCTTTGAGGGAGGGTACGTGCCGCAAAAAACATCCATGCACAGCAGAGGAAGTGCTTTTGATCTGACCTTAATTAAAATGGGCAACACGATTCATTCTATAAGATATTCCAAGCGCACGCTCAAAAACGGCGATGAAATTCCCTTTTTAGACGATGGAACTGTGGATATGGGGGCAAGTTTTGACTTATTCCATGCGATCTCCCACCATGATCATGATCTTCTAGAGCCTCATCACTTACAGATGCGTCGTTTTTTGAAAGAGACCATGGAAAACTTTGGATTTAAATCCTACCCCCAAGAATGGTGGCATTACCACCTTGAGGATGAGCCTTTTCCTGATACGTATTTTAATTTTATTGTGGAAGATTAAAAGGGGGGGTATCTATCCCATTTGAGGATCTTTGAAATATCAGCATGACATCTGAATATTTCTCTTGGAATCTCCTGAAAGTATGCGATAGATATTGACACAGCTATTGAAATCTGATATTAATATAAATAATCAATAAGATAGGAGTGTTTTCTTCATGAACATACAAAACACAATATCAGTCTTATCTCTTAAAGAACGTTATACCGTACCTCTTGCCTATGTGAGCTTCGATCATTTTGAATACACACTAACACGACATGGAAAGTCTCTAGAAGAAATTATTTTCAATGACAATTTAAGTTTTGATGGGGAAAATCTACACTTTTTGTTTGCAAAGAAGGAGAATAAAAGTACTTTTTTTGGAGATGATGGTATCCTTAATGATTGTTGTTGTCAGTTAGAAGATTTAAAATCAACTCTGAACGATCTGGTTTCCCTTGAAGAAGCAGATGCCCTAAAAAGAAAGTTATTGAAGAATAACTGTGGCTATGGATGATTTTCATCTTTAAAAGTAACCCTTGCTCTTTGGGATAAATTTCCGCCCTTTAATCCTCATCCAAACGCTCATGGCGGGGGTCGATGATGGGGGTGTCGATGAAGATTTGGGCAAGGTCTTTGAAATTCAAGGCTTTCCCGTCTTGTGTTTCCACTGTGGGGCCGTTATAAATAATGAATTTTTCGGTTTTTGTGAGTTCGGACAGCTTTTTTAAGGGGTTAAACCAATGGGGATTGAGCTTATCCGAGGCTTTGATTTCGATTGTTTTGAGGCCATATCTTCCCACCAAAACCATGTCAATTTCATAAGGGTCATCGCTGCCTTGCTTTTCCGCATTCCAAAAATAAACACTATCGGCCAGAAGGCCTTTATTCAGGAATGTTTTTTTGACTTCACTGACCACCAAATTTTCAAAAAGTTTTCCTTTGAGCCCCATGTCAGCAATACTTTGAGGATTTTTTACGCCTAAAAGATGCGCCGCAAGTCCTGTGTCATAGAAATAGATCTTAGGGCGTTTGACGAGGCATTTTTCGAAGTTGTTGTAATAGGGACGGGCCCTGAAGATAATATAGCTGGCCTCCAAAATCGACAGCCACCCACCAACGGTTTCCACTGGTAACCCCAAATCACTGGCCATCATGTCGTGGTTTAAAATATTCCCCACCCGATTGGCACACATCTGCATGAAATCTTCGAATTTGGATAGATCCGTAATATTATGAACATCCCTGATTTCACGTTGGAGGTAGGTGATAATATAACGGGGGAAAAACTTTGCGGGATCTTCTTTTTTTCCTTGATGCAGGGCCGGATATCCGCCTTTAAACATCAATGTTTCAGCATTTATCTCTCCAAGTTCCGATGCGGTCATGGGGGGAAGCTCGATGATGCTGGCACGGCCCACCATGCTTTCATATTTTTGACCCGTTGTGACATAATTGTGGGATCCGCTTAAGATAAATCTGGCATCAATAGAGCCTTTTTGATATTCGGCATAGTCATAAATAATTTCATCGGCCACAACTTTAAGCGCCCGCGTAATCTCTGGAATATTCTGAAATTCATCAAAAATTGCGCCATTTATATTCTCGCGCACAAATCCAATCACATCTTTGCGCACAAGCGCTTGGGTTTGTGTATCTTCAAAATCGTAATAGGGAAGATGGGAGAAATACTGCTTAATAAGCCTAGTTTTCCCTGCCTGGCGTGGCCCCATGATCGACATGATCGGACAAACCCCCGCCATCTCTTCAATCCAAGGCTCGCATTCCCGTGGGATGAAATTACTTAATGGATGATGGGGTTTGTTCATCTTTAATCCTCATCCATCTTCAGCGCTGCAATAAATGCGCTCTGGGGGATTTCTACTTGGCCGAATTGGCGCATGCGTTTTTTGCCTTCTTTTTGCTTTTCGAGGAGCTTTTTCTTGCGGCTGATGTCGCCGCCGTAGCATTTGGCGGTGACGTCTTTGCGCATGGCAGAGACGGTTTCTCTTGCGATGACTTTGGCGCCGATGGCCGCTTGGATGGCGATTTTAAAGAGTTGTTTTGGGATGAGGTCTTTGAGTTTTTCACAAAAAGCACGGCCCCTTGTTTCGGCTCTGGTGCGGTGGACGATGCAGGAGAGGGCGTCCACGGGCTCGGCGTTGACCAAAACCGAGAGTTTAACAAGGTCAGCCTCGGCGTAGGAATCGAGTTGGTAATCAAAGCTGGCATATCCCCTTGATATGGATTTAAGGCGAT
The DNA here is from genome assembly GCA_903930075.1 of uncultured Alphaproteobacteria bacterium. Lineage (GTDB taxonomy): Bacteria > Pseudomonadota > Alphaproteobacteria > CAIYWZ01 > CAIYWZ01 > CAIYWZ01. The sequence continues at coordinate 10,295 of CAIYWZ010000031.1, forward strand.
CGTAGAAATCAAAGACGACCTCGTTTAAGGGCAGTTTATAAACGGCCATGGCCCTGGGGCCCACATAAGTGAGTTCGAGCTGAATGCCCCTGCGCTGGGTGCACAGGGCCAAGATATTTCCTAAGTATTCATCTGGGACCAAAATTGTGGCCTTGATCCATGGCTCTTCCATATGCGCAATTTTCACCACATCGGGCATATCGGCGGGGTTGTGGAGTTCGATCATCTCACCATTGGTCATGAATAAACGGTAGACAACACTGGGGGCTGTGGTGATCAGATCCAGGTTAAATTCGCGCTCAAGGCGTTCTTGGATGATTTCAAGGTGTAAAAGTCCAAGGAACCCGCATCTAAATCCAAATCCCAGGGCGGCTGAACTTTCGGGTTCGAAGACAAAGCTGGCGTCATTTAGGCGCAGTCTTGCAAGGCTTTCACGTAAAACTTCAAATTCGGCGGCGTCCGAGGGGAAAAGTCCGCAGAAAACAACCGGCACGCTGGCTTTAAATCCAGGCAAGGGGAGAGCCTCGAGGTTTTTTTCATCCACGATCGTATCTCCCACATTACAATCGGCCACTTGCTTGATGCTGGCGGTGAAAAACCCAACTTCACCGGCCCGAAGGGAGGGCAGGGTGGTTTTTTTAGGGGAAAAGACGCCAACATGATCGATTTGATAAACAGATCCCGTGGAGATCATTCGAATTTTCATGCCCCTAGACATTTGGCCGTGTTTCAGGCGCACAAGGACCACAACGCCAAGATAGGAATCGTACCAGCTGTCGATCAAAAGAGCCTGTAAGGGCTTGTCTACATCTCCTATGGGGGCGGGAAGGCGGTGTACGATGGCCTCTAAAACATCCCCAATACCAAGGCCTGTTTTGGCGGAAATGAGGACGCTGTCGCTGGCATCAATGCCAATCACATCCTCGATTTGTGTTTTAACCCGGTCAGGTTCAGCCGCAGGCAGGTCGACTTTGTTCAGGACGGTGACGATTTCATGATTATTGTCGATGGCTTGATAGACGTTGGCCAAAGTTTGAGCCTCGACCCCTTGGCTCGCATCGACCACTAAAAGAGATCCTTCACAGGCCGCCAAGGACCTACTCACCTCATAGGCAAAGTCCACGTGGCCGGGGGTATCCATGAGATTAAGCTGATATTTTTCTCCATTTTGGGCCGTGTAGGAAAGGCGCACGGTTTGGGCTTTGATTGTGATGCCGCGCTCACGCTCGATATCCATGTTATCCAGGATTTGCTCTTTCATTTCCCGCTGTTCAAGGCCTTCGCATTTTTCAATCAAACGGTCGGCAAGGGTGGACTTTCCATGGTCAATGTGGGCGATGATTGAAAAATTCCGGATATGGGATAATGGGGTATGTGTCATTGACGTAAACGTGCTCCTGTTTTTGATTGGGCGGTTGTGATAATTTTAGCCGTTGCTGCTGCAAGTTCTTCTTCGGTGAAGGTATGATCTTTGGGGTCTAAAATAACGCGCAGAGCAATAGATTTTTCATCCTCTTTCTCAAACACGTCAAAAATTGTAACTTTCCCCAAATTCAAAGATTCAATGGCCCCCACCAGATTTCCGGCCGGCGTTTCTTTGGAAACCATAAACGCAAAATCACGCGAGACGGTTTGGAACTGTGATTTTTCAAACGGCGTTTTAGATTTGGACAGTTTGATCATGCCTTGAAAAATTTCAAAGGCCACAACTGTTCCTTTCACATCGAAGGCTTTTAAAATATTGGGGTGAACTTGCCCAAAATACCCCAAAAGCTTGTCCTTGATCATGAGAGTCCCCGAGCGCCCTGGGTGATACCAACTGGGCGCGCCTTGGATCAGAGAAAACGCTGTGCCCCCGGTGATAAAATCAATATCTGCTCTGATATCATAGACATCCACCATGCGGGCAGGGGAAAGCCATTCTTTTTCTGATTCAAGACCGTATTTCAGGCCGCAGATGACTTGATGTTGCTGGGTATTTTCGTATGCAGGTCCAATTTCAAAGAAGGCACCGCGCAGGAGGGATCTTGATTGGTTGGAAGAAACGGCGTCCAGTAAATTCCCTAAAATTGACGGGCGCATCATGTCAAGCTCGCTGCTGATGGGGTTTTTAAGGATCAGGTCATTGGCGCCAAAATATTTTGCTTTTTTCGAATGCATGAAAGAAAACGTCACCGTTTCAAAATATCCCCTTGCGGCAAGGCCTTTTCGGATGTAAGACGCATGATCAAATTTCATCTTCTCCAGCCCCTTTGTATTTTGAGTGGTTTTGGGGAGGGAAAGCGTTTTGATCTGATCGTATCCGCTGATGCGAAGAACCTCTTCAACCAAATCCTGGGGCAGGGTGATGTCTGGGCGAAATGACGGGGGAGTCACATGGGGAAGATGCACATCACACCCTAAACGACTCAAAATCTCAAAGGGATTCTCCACCAAAACGCCGGTTAATTTTTGGATCAGAGCGGGGTCAAACTCTATTGGTTTAGGCGATTCTGGAAGGGTTCCAAAGGTCTTGACCTTGCTTGCCTCCCCACCTGCATGCTCTATCACAAACGCGGTTAAACGCTCCATCAAGTCATGGATTGCATGTGCATCGACCCCGCGTTCAAAACGATAACGGGCATCGCTGTGCAGACCTAACGCTCTGCCTGTATGCGCAATTGAATCTGGCAAGAAGTGGGCAATTTCAATGAAAATATTTGTGGTGCTTTCTGTGACAGATCCGCGCTCTCCACCTTTAATTCCGGCAAGTGAAATCAGACCTTGCGCGTCTTCAATGATAACGGCGCCTTCTGGCACTGTGTAATGCACGCCTTTAAGGGCAACAAACTCTTCGCCTTCTCTGGCGGATCTAACGTTTAGATTTCCTTGGATGTCATCCAAATCAAAAAAATGACAGGGCCTGTTGAATTCGAGCATAAAGTAATTGGATAAATCCACGAGCAGGGAAATGCTGTTTTGGCCCACGGCTTCCAAACGGTTTTTAAGCCACACAGGGGAGGGGCCATTCCGCACGCCTTTGATCACCCGGCCAAGAAAAACGGGGCAGTCTTTCGTGTCGAGTACAACATGACATGGAAAATCAAAACTGGGGGTCACGTTTGTGGGGGGTAAAGGCTCTAAAACGCCCACACCTTTTGCGGATAAATCCCTGGCAATTCCATAAACTCCCAAACAATCTCCCCTATTTGGGGTAATGGCGATATCGATTGTCCAGTCATTTAGGTCAAGGAGGTCGATGATTTTTTCTCCCACACGGGCATTTTGTGGCAATTCCATAATACCATTTGATTCGGTATCCAAAAGCAATTCCGCCCCGGAACAGAGCATCCCTTGGCTTTCTACGCCTCTAATGACTCCTGTTTTAAGTTCTTTGCCGGTGGAGGGGATGAGGGCGCCGGGTCGGGCAAAAATGACTTTTAAATTTTCCCTAGCATTGGGCGCGCCGCAAACCACTTGAATGGGGGCTTTTCCGTCTTCAATTTGCACTTTACAAACCTTGAGCCTGTCCGCATCTGGGTGTTTTTGAGTTTCCAAGATATGAGCCACCGTAAAATTTTCAAGACCCTTCCCCCGGGAGGTTACATCCTCAACCTCAAGCCCCAGGGTATTTAAAGCATTGATGACATCATCCCCTGTATACTCACCCTTTAAATGTTCGCGCAACCACTCTAATGTAAATTTCATAATCTGCTCTCAACCTTTATTTTATATAGGGTCCATGTATAGCAAAAATATGGCTGATTCACAAGATTTTTTTAGGTTTTATGAATTATCAATGGAGGCAATTTTGAGGTATTCGTGGATATATGTCCCCAGTGACTCTTGAATTTTAGGCTCTAAGTTCTCCCAAGTTTCTTGTTTGATTTTCCCCCCATGTTCCATGAGGATTTTGATGATTTCCTTTCGGTTTTGATTCACTTCCCTGTTGGCCCGCTCGGTTTTTCCAGAACCCGTGGTTGCCTGGGCGATGTTTAAATAGGCAAGGAGTGCGTTTTCTAAGGGGGTTTTGGATGATGCGTCTTTGGCATTGACATTGGCGCCTTGTTGCAGGAGGAATAAAACTGCGTAAAGCTTGCCTGAATTGACAGCTGTGTGTAAGGGGGTGTAGGCGGATATTCCTTGAGACTCAAGGCCTGCGCCCTTGTCTAAAAGAATTTTTAAAATTGCTGTGTTCCCGTTGTGGGCCGCGATGTGTAAAGGGCTATCGCCATGATTCACATTCACACCCGCTCCTTGATTTAAAAGGGCTTTGATGGTGGATAAATCTTTAAATTCTTTAAGGGCTGCAATGAGCTGCCCATCAAGACTCATGCCAAGACCAGAGCCTTCCCCATAAAGACAGAGGTTAGAAAATGTGAACATAAATATCCATACCCTCATCATGTGACTTTATGCCTTTTCGCAAGCGTTTTGTTGGAGCCTTCTGTCTGCCGGGATTCTTTTTCTTCATAGCGCTTATGGAGATAAACCCAAAATAAATGAGAACGCCGATTAAAAAATCCTTAAATTTGTTTAATAACATGAATTTTTTGAAAATTATCATTAAGTATTCCCGTCATACTCCATGATATTTTTGGCCAGGTCACGTGAAAGAATGCGA
>CAIYWZ010000032.1 GCA_903930075.1 uncultured Alphaproteobacteria bacterium
AAGGATTTTATTAAAAAGAATCCCTCCACAAGCTCTTTTGGTGTGTTTCAAAACATGGGGAGTGCGCGGGGGTTAGGGAAGGGAGATCCCGAAAAACTGGCGTTTTTGAGGATGACGGCGGGGGGGGGGGGAGGTGATAATGGTGGAATAGCTTGTGTGAAAACTTAAAATTAAAACCAAAGAGGTATTGGCACCTGGGGAGTTACGAGTTTGATTGAAGAGGAAAAACTAGCGAGCATTTTGGAAGGCATGGGAAAGGGAAAAATAGATGCAACTTTTGAAACCGCCTGGTGTCTTTTGAGTCCGTCTTTTTGAGTCTTGGCTTATCCGCTGATTTAATTTTTCAAGGAACAGGAATTGAAGCCCAAGAACTCGAACAAAATCTTGAGGCTTTAAACAAAAGAAATAATACGATCAGGGGGCGCAAGCGAAGACACCTCCAAGAGAGGATATGTCGTCCACACGCGGTGTGATAATCGCTTACTTTTTCCGTGGCTTATTAAAAGAATCAAGGATCGCCCGGATGAGTCTTTTGATCTCGGTTGAACCGGCGGTGTCGTCTTTTTCGAAGGAGGCCAAGGCCCCGTCCACATTCAGTGCGCCCGTGATGCCCTTATTGGACCATAAAATATTCCCGGTTTTGGCATCGATAATCGCAATCACCATCACAGCCTCTTCCGATGGTTCGTTGTTGTATCTTGCCTTTCCCGAAAGTGCCCCAAGCAAGAGACTTGTCACCACTTCTGCAGTCTGGGCGCCCTGGGTTTTGCTTGAGGCCACAAAGTCTACGAATACCAAAAGATCACTTTTGACCGCCTCCCCAAGCTCAACGGCAATGGTGCCAATATTTTGGGAGAGATCAAAAGCTTCTTTTTCATTCCATAAATATTTATCATAAACGATGGCGCGTTTTTCCCCATACCGTGCCCGCAATTCCCCAACAAGTTTATTCAGTTTTTTGTTGTGAATGTCTTTGCGGCTGAGCCTTTTTGCCTTAAATCCTTTTTCTTGAATGGCAGGCAACATTTCCCGGTCGATCATTTTTTCCAAATGATATTCATAATCATGCATCCGCTCTTTGGCCCCAAAATAATCCACCGTCTCCACATAAACCTCTGCGGGCAAAATGGCAATGTTCTTTTGTTTTAAAACAACAGATTCATATCCTGCCATATGACGTTCTGGAGTCATGTTCGAACATCCTGTGGACAAAAGAGCGATGGCGGCAATGGCCAAAAAAGATTTTAAATACATGTTTTTATTTTCCTTAAACTATAATTTATTTATTCCCGCATCAAGCATCGACTTTTGAATTGGGTCATTGTTTTTTGACCCCTTTATTAAAAGAATCAAGGACAGCCCGAATGAGTGGTTTAATTTCGTTTGATCCGGCGGTTTCGTCTTTCTCGAATGTTTCTAAATATTTTGCAATACCTGTGCCTTTGTAAATATGTCTATTCATCCATAAAAGATTCCCTGTTTTGGCATCAATAATCCCAATATCTATTATTGATGCTTCTAAAAATCTTTTTTCTAGGGGTCTGCCTAAGAAAAAACCTGCGATTGCCTCATGGGTTCGAGGTGCCGCTTCTTTGGATGCCGATGCAAAATCTACAAAGACCAAAAGATCGCTCTTGGTAGCTTCACCCAGTTCAACAGCGGATGATCCAAGGTTTTCCAAAATGTTAAAGGCTTCTTTTTCACTCCATAAATTTCTTTGATAGAGAATACGGTGTTTAGAAACATATTCTTCGTCCAGCTGTTTCATAACTCTTTGAAGTTTTTGATCGTGAATATCTTTGTAGGTAAGCATTTTGACATTAAATCCCTTTTCTTGAATAGCGGGAATCATCTCTAAATCGATGATTTTTTTCAAATGAGATTCGTAAGTACGCATCCGTTCTTTATTGTTTGTATAAACAACTACTGCGGGTACAACAACAACGTCCTTTTGTTTTGCGACAACAGATTCATATCCTGACATATGACGCTCTGGGGTCATTGAACATCCAGAAAAACTCAACGAAACAAGAGCAAGTGCCCCCAAAGCTATCAAACGCATAGTTTAACTCCTTTAGTTTGCTGGAATGACCCGGGCTCTGTTGTTGGAGTAAATGACATACACTTTTTGTCCCACAGGGATGCGAATATCTGTTCCTTGGGGAATTGTCACAATGCCTCCTGCCCTTGCGGTTGAAATCACATTGCGCATGGCCGAGTTGCCTTCATAATATTCATCTTGAATTTTTGATGTATTAATCTTGATCACATATTCATAACCAGCCGAAGAAGTTTGTTGTGCAATGGCTCCAATGGCTCCTCCAATGAGCGCGCCGCCCACAACAGCTCCGCCACTTTGTCCAAGGAGACCACCAGCTAAACCACCGGCTCCAGCGCCCATAGCTGCGCCTTTAAATCCTTCGGAACCACTTTCACCTTCTTTAATCGTCACATCGCGCACATTCAAAACAACCCCTTCCAAGGTTAAGTTAAATGTTGAAGAGCTCACATATGAAGTCGTTGACAAATCGCGTCCACATCCGCCCAAAAGAGTGGCGATAGAAAGGGTAAAGAGAGCTTTGTTAAAAGAATTTTGCATCATGTTATTTCCTTATATTTCATGTTAAATTTAAATCTAATTTATAAATGATCATATCACAATTTTGTATTTTGTCAAGAAAATAGACAAAATTTAAGGAGAAAAAATTCTCATTTTCAACTAGATCATTGTTTTTGTGAGGTGATACATTATTTATAAATTACCAATAACGGAGTTTGCGAAATATGAGTAAAAAATCAGCTTGGGGTCATAAAAAGACGATTTTGTTCCTCCAAACAGGAACGTTTCTTGAATATTTCGATTTGATGCTCTTTGTGCACATGTCGGTTTTGTTAAATACATTTTTCTTCCCCCAATCCGACCCATACATGAATGCCATTGTTTCAGCCTTTGCCTTTTCCTCAAGCTATATTTTAAGGCCCTTTGCGGCCATGCTTTTTGGATATTTGGGTGATCAATATGGAAGGAAGCCCACCGTGATGATCACCATGATGATGATGGGGATTCCCTGCGGTATTTTAACGATTTTACCCACCTATAATGAATGGGGGATAACGGCCACCATTATCGTGACGCTTTGCCGAATGATGCAGGGCATGTCGTCTTTGGGAGAAATCGTGGGCGCCGAGATCTATATGGTTGAGACCATCAAACGCCCCCATCAATATTCCGCCGTGGCTTTGCTTGCGGTCTCCTCTGCCCTGGGGTCATTTTTTGCCCTTGGACTATCCTCCATGGCGGCATCCTCCCCGGGAGAGAACTGGCGCTGGGTGTTTAGTGTGGGGCTCACCGTTGCCTTTGCCGGCTCATTTGCAAGGACCAGGCTCCGGGAAACTCCTGAATTTGTGGATATGAAGCGGCGTTTGAACAAGGCAATTAAAAACGGAAACCAAAAAGAAGTCTTGAATATTTCAAGAAAAACAGAGCAGGAAGAGACCCATACCCCAGCGCAGGATCGCAAAACAGTTTTCATGGCCTTTTTAATGCAATGCGCGTCTCCTTTATGCTTTTATTTTTCATATATGTATTGCGGCGTTCTCTTGAAAACATTTTGCCATTATACCCCTGCGCAAATCATCAATCAAAATCTTAAAATTTCCATCATTAAGATCTTTGCCATGCTCACCGTTGCATTTTTGGTGCGCTATATTTATCCTTTAAAAATATTAAGGGTTAAACTGTTCATCTTTGCATGCTTTATCTTTGCCTGCCCGTATTTTTTGAATCAGCTTGAGCCCTCTTCCGATACAGCTGTGTGGGAGTCTTATGCGAATATGATTTTTTGGATTCAGTGTATCTGCACCGTCTTTACCCCGGCCACGGTTTCCCCCATTGTGTATGCCC
>CAIYWZ010000033.1 GCA_903930075.1 uncultured Alphaproteobacteria bacterium
AAAAATGATGAGATCAAGGAAAAAAAGACACTCTTTAGATATTTGGCCAGGATTTGTCGATGCACTTGCAACGCTTCTTATGGCGCTTATTTTTGTTCTGATGGTTTTTGTAATATCACAAGGCTATATGAGCGAGATTATAAGTGGAAGGGAAAAAAGCCTTAAAGAATTAAATCAGAAATTTGGTCAGCTTTCCAATTTACTTGGTTTAGAAAAAACAAAAAGTGAAGATCTCCTAAAAATTCTATTCACAACAAAATCAAATCTAGAAAAAGCAGAACTGAAAAAAAGTGAATATGAAGCAAATATAAAAAATCTTAAAATGTCGATTATAGATAGAGAGAAAAAAGAGAGAATCCAGGCAGATCAAATCGAGGAACTTACAAAACAACTCTACACTCTCAATGATCATTTAACAAAAATTTCCTCAAATTTAAACATCTCAAAAGAAGAGAACGATAAAAAAGATAATGAAATAAAAGGACTCTTGCAAAAGCTAACAGTTATAGAAAAAATAAACAATGATTTTGACCTGGCTAAATATAGATCGGAATTTTTTGGCAAACTCAAAGAAGCGATCGGTGAAAGAACGGATATTAATATTCGTGGAGACAGATTTGTATTTCAATCGGAAGTTCTCTTTAAAACTGGCTCATGGGAGCTTGAAGAAGAAGGAGAAATTCAACTTGAACACTTAGCCACAACACTTAAAGAAATAACATCAACATTTCCTGAAGGGATCAATTGGATTTTGCGCATAGATGGACATACGGATAAAAGACCAATTAGAAACGAACAAGTACAGTCAAATTGGGAACTTTCTTCAAAAAGAGCAATCGCAGTTGTAAAATTCTTAATTTCTGAAGGAGTTCCAGAAAAGAGACTAGCTGCAACAGGATTTGGAGAATTTCAACCTATAGACACTGGAACAAACGAACAAGCCTATAATAAAAATAGACGCATTGAAATTAAGTTGGATCAATTTTAATGGGATCAAAAGTTTTTGTTATACATCCTTTCTTAAAAATAGAAACCAAAAATCCAAGCTTTAATCCACAAGATCTCCTAGATGAAGCATGTGGACTTACAGAAGCAATAAATCTTGAAATAATAGAAAAAGAAATGGTAAGCATTTCACGGGTCAATTCAGGCACATATATTGGAAAAGGAGTGCTTGAAAGAATACGGGGGATTGTGGCGGCCGGGGACATTGAATTGGTTTTTATAAATCATGATGTAAGCCCAGTTCAACAAAGAAATCTTGAAAAGACTCTCAAAACAAAAGTGATCGATAGAACGGGCCTAATCCTTGAAATCTTTGGAGCAAGAGCGCAGACAGCAGAAGGAAAACTTCAAGTTGAACTTGCATCTTTAATCTATCAAAAAAGTCGCTTGGTAAAATCCTGGACTCACCTTGAAAGACAGCGTGGGGGATTCGGCTTCATCGGCGGGCCCGGAGAATCGCAACTTGAAATCGATAAACGCATCATTGGCGAACGCATTATTAAGCTTAAAGGCGAGATCGCAAACGTTAAACGTACAAGATCATTACAAAGAAACGCACGAAAAAAGGTTCCCTTCCCCATGGTATCATTGGTTGGATACACAAATACTGGGAAATCCACATTATTTAACCGCTTAACAAACTCGGCAGTACTTGTTCAGGATATGCTTTTTGCAACACTGGATCCAACGCTGAGATTGTTAAAGCTCCCTTCAGGACGGCAGATTATTCTCTCGGATACGGTTGGTTTCATCTCAAAACTTCCCCATCAATTGGTTGCAGCCTTCCAAGCAACCTTAGAAGAAGTTCTAGAAGCCAGCGTTATTTTACATATCCGAGATATTTCTCATTCACAAACTGAATTTCAAAACGAAGAAGTGCATAAGGTGTTGAAAAATATTGGCCATGATGATCAAAAACCTCTTATTGAAGTCCTTAATAAAGCCGATTGTTTAAGTTTAGATCAAAAAGATACCCTAAAAAATCAGATAGAAAGAGCAGACTTTCAAGTTTTAACCTCCGCTTTAACCGGAGAAGGGTGCCACGATGTCTTAAAACTCATCGATGATTTCTTGGATATTGAATCAACGTTAAAAACCTACCAGATTAAACATACTCAAACGGAAGCCATAGCGTGGCTCTTCCGCCATGCCAATGTTAAAGATCAGATTACAGAAGACGAATACACAACAGTTGTTGTTCAAATCACCCCAGAAAAATCCGCTCAGTTTGAGAAAAAGTATCTGATCAATCTATAAATGTAACTCCCCAGGTATGTAATCATTAAGCCGTTGCTTTTTGGATTGCTTGGAATATTGGATTGCCTTGTTTTCGGTTGGTGGAAATGAAGCCGCGGATTGTGCAAAAGTCTTGTGCGTCGTTGATGTTGCGGAAGCCGCC
>CAIYWZ010000034.1 GCA_903930075.1 uncultured Alphaproteobacteria bacterium
GACATCGTTCGCCGCTTAATTTTTTGATGCATATTGCGGGAACTTTGATTGCTTATCAGTTTAGAAAAAATAAACCTACTATTTCTGATATTTCATTGCAAATTTAAGAACTTAATCCCGAACTGGCGTTCTAAAGCACTTAACATGTAATAACTCCTTTTAAAATATAATTAAACAATGACCACGATTGATCAAAATCTTTTATATATGATCTTGAAATATTGAGTCAAGTAATTTTTAAATTATCTATATTGATGGAAAAAATTGACGCTGGGGCTAAAGCAGCACTGACATCTCATCAAGTTTATACACCATCGCAGTCAAGGAGTGACCACTGACTCCCCATAAGCAAACTTTTTATTGTATGCAGGTCTGCAGTGTTTCATACAAACCTCCCATTAACTTAAATTTTGCTTCTGCCTCAGCTGTCTCTTCTTTGCTCTTACCTAATTGTTTGTCAGGGTGTAATGATAGTGAGGCTCTCCTATATAAATTTTTGATTTTCATGATTTTACAATGTTCGCATCTATTATTTCTTGTAAGGGATGATAGATTTTCACACTCTAACTTCGTTGCCCCCTTCACTGAAGCGAAAATTTTACAGATTTTTTTCAAATCAAATATTTTTACCACGCAACGATCTGACATGAGCGCATCTTCCTCCAAATCCAGAAACGTTTGAGCCCTTGCTTGCACGCGTGCAAAACGCATCTGTTTTTCTTGTGCGTTTAATCTTTTTTCATCAAAGTCTGCAAATTTTCCTTTAAGTTGTGTCAATAAAAATTGAGCATCATTAGAAAGTTTGGCACTAGGCTTGTTAAGAAAAGCAATTAGACTTTTTATCGTATTAATTGTTTCTCTTGGCGTTTTATCTTTAATCATCTGAATTCTATTGTTTTCTAACTGATCATCTTCATCATCTGCTTTCTTTTGTGCCACAAGTTCAGCATTAGAAAAGTCATATATCTCCTTCTTAATTTTTGTTTGTTTCTCTGTGAGCCCACGAATGGTCTCTTCCAAATTTTCTACTGTTGGGATCTCTTTCTCAAGGGAAGCTAATTGAGTTTTAAAATCCTTGATTTTCGCCTGAGATTCATCTTTTTTGGTTGATAACAAGCCCAGTCTTCCCTCTAAAGTTGCTATCTTGTCTTGAAGTATTTTTGCATCTTCAAATGGCTTTAACTCATCAGGACCACATTTTGCCGATTTATCTTTTCTAGGTTTTTCACAGTTTTTACAGGCATCATACTCCCCTTCTTTTTCATTATTCGACGATCTCCCGGCTATAAAGCAATTTTTATAGTTTTCTATAGTTTTATTTGTAGTAACATTATTTTTTTCTGAATCTTGGAGCTTACTTACTTTCTCTTGGAACTCACGTGCGTTATTTTTACAGGTTTGTCCCTTAACGCCCATCCGTTGAAGCATGCTTGTCTTGATTTCAATGGCTTCTGCACATAACTTTTTTAGATGTTCTATCTTTACTGGTAACTCTTGTTTTGTTTTATCAAGTTCAGTTTTGCTCAAATTGTATCTTTCTTCAGAGATATTTTTCTCAGATTTTGCTGCTATGAGTTTTTTTTCAATATTGTTTTTCTTTTCTTGTCTTTCCTTCAGCTGCGTTTTAGCCTGCTCTAATTCTTCTTCAACTTCTTTTAATTCCGCCTTTTCCAATAGCAAATGCAACTCTTGAAAATATTAAATAAGATAAATATTCGTCTTAAATCCTTACTGATATTGGGTTTAGAGAAAATAATATTTATAAATAACTTTCTTAAAAA
>CAIYWZ010000035.1 GCA_903930075.1 uncultured Alphaproteobacteria bacterium
AATGACCTTTATTTAAAAAGTTCAAAACCCTTTCCTATTGGGGATTTTAGAGCAAAAACACGTCAAGGATAAAATGAAATATAATTCAACTTTGGGTTGTATTTTTATTTTGGTGAATAGTTACAAAATTTCAACATCAAAATGATTCCAAAGTATCAACATAATGATACTTTGGATCATAGATAACCATGGCGCTAGACCATAAAGTCTTTGATTAAAGATCGCAAGCCCCGTACATCCAAGGGATAAAATAGCAAAAAGCCCCCATTCCATTGGCCCAAATCCTGCGCGGTGTGAGATAACGCCTGCTAGAATAAACGCTCCTGCAAAGGTGATGTAATTGAGAATAGGTGTGATATCAAATCTTGTCTTTTCAAGTTCTTGATTATATTGTTGATTGGATAGAGCAATGATTGTCGAGCTTGTCGCAATCAGAAATGCTCCAAGATACACCGTATCAAAAATGCTGAAACTTCCAAAAAAGATCCATACGCAAGCCCACAAAAATGCGCCCAGTACAGTGGGTATACCCATCCACCACCATGCTTGTTTCCGAATGACAGTCATGAGTCCTGCGACCACACAATAAAGATATACAAAAATTATGGGGTTTGAAGGAGCTGCAGAATTGATGATAGCAGGGGTGAGGAATCCACCTACAAGACCAAGCAAAGCAATGGGCATACCATGACGTATAGATAAGACTACAGCTAATGTGGTTACCACAGCCATCCCTGCGAATCCAAGAGAAAGGGGAATGAGGTCGTAAAGATTGCTTGCAGAAAAAACACAAGAATATAAAATCGCAATTCCAGCTCCTGATAGAGCTTGAGAAATACGTATGCCATTAGAAAATGTGGGTCTTTTGCGTATTTGATCTGCGCCATAAAGTAGTCCTGTACCAAAAATAAATCCCATAATGACGCGTATCATTGGGCTGAGTAATCCACTGTCAATAGAATATTTGACCATGAAGATCCCTGCCAAAGCCAATGCAACGCCCCCAATCCAAACAGGCAATCGTGCTCCGAACTGTTCTTCAAAATTAATTTTTGATTTCGGTGTCATCGGGATATGCTGAATCTGAACGTCTGGAGACAGGGATTCTTTTTGTATTGAAGAGGTATAAACAGTTTTCTTTTCTTCCGGTTCATGCAACAGAGTTTTTACTTGATTTTTGAGCATCCAAATTTCATATTCAAGATCTTTAATTTTATACCGATTAATCCAAGGAAGAATTAAACAAACACATAAAAAAATAAAAATCAGAACGAAAAAAAGAATTATTGCTTGCATCAAAAACCTCATCAATTTGTAAAAAAATATCTAGCAAAGGTAAAATACATAAAGTCTTGAAATAATACAATAGAAAAATTTTTTAATTTGAGTTTGTATTTTAATCTGATATATTTTCTCAATTATTCATCGCAACACGGAGTATTCAAATGTGCAAATACCTTATATTATTTACTTTTTTCCTATTTTCTTTTTCCCCTGCTATGGCAACAAAATTTCTCGCCATATGGGGGGCTGCTTTGAATGTTGAGCATCCTTTAATGATGCAGGTGATGGACTCTCCTACGATGCAGCGGTTAAAAGGAATTGATCAGTCTGGACCGGATGTGTATTTGGGGGATTTTCCCAAATTCAGCCGTTTTGATCATTCCGTTGGCGTTGGCGTGCTCTTGCAAAAAATAGATGCTCCGTTAAAAGAACAAATTGTAGGGCTTTTGCATGACGCCTCCCATTTGGCCTTTTCCCATGTTGCAGATGTGTTGTATCACATGGATAATCAAGAACATTCTTACCAAGACAAGATCCATCTGCATTATTTAAGTCAAACAGAGATCCCAGGAATTTTGAATGAATTTTGTGGGTTAGAAGATTTAGATCCAGATTTACCTGAATATAAAGGATTAGAACAATCTTTGCCTGATATGTGCGCAGATCGTATTCAATATAATATCCACACAGGTGTCATTACAAATCGCATTACTCCACTACAAGCCAAGGATATTGTGGATGATTTAAGATTTGAAAACGAAAAATGGTACTTTGAAAATGCAGGTACTGCTCATCTGTTTGCAACTCTACCTTTATATTTTACTCGAAATTTATGGGGATCGGCCAGAAATCATGCAATATATCATTATTTTAGTGCGGCTCTTGGGCAGGCTTTGGATATTGGAATTATTGATGAAAAAAGTTTGCATTTTGGACAAGATCAGGAAATTATGGACATTCTTGAAGACTCGCAAGACGTAACTATTTCTCAAATGATCGAAAAATGTAGGAACATTGAAGAGAATTTTGAAGTCACGGATTCAGAGTACGATCTTTACATGACTCCAAAATTTAGAGGAATTGACCCTTTAGTTAAAGCCGATCAAGAGTTGATCCGATTGACCCAGATGAATCCAGATTTTAAGCGTGAATATGACGAAATCAAAAAATGGTGCATCGAGGGTTATGGGATAAAATTTTTTAATTAAAAGTCTAGTGAATTTTGGCTTTAACTTCTTTGGATAAAAGAGAAAAACCCTCCCTATGAAACTTTGCGCAGCGATATTGAATAGAGGAGGTTATGATCAAAATCCCATGTATTAACGAACTCCAAAGCCTTTGTATCCGCTTCTTCGCCTGTGATGTTTTCTGGAGTTGGTTTCGAAGGGAAAACAAAATACTTCTCACGGGATGTGATCACCATGTGAAACGGGATCCTCAGATTTTCCTCAAAAAATGGCTGAAACAGTTTTTTCATGGCTCTGATAAAAGTCATGCGGCAGGATGGACAGGGATCTTGGTAGGTATGGATGAGTAAGAAACATGCGGAAAGAGCTTCTTTGGAATGCTCGCTTTTTAAAAGATCTTGCCAAGATCCCTCGTTTATATAGAGGTCATGCAAAACTTTTTGTTCAGAGCACCATCTGAGTATACTTTTATCAGCAGTATCACATGTACTTTTAAGTAATTTTTTTGTTTTCTCAAGACGATCATTCAGTTTTAAAGCATCTTTATGGACCATACCTTCATCACCAAAAGTATCTAAAGTAGCAACAAGTTTACTGACAATTTTTTTGATTTCTGCTTTTTGAGTTATAAATTTACTAAATGCACTTATTCCTGAAGCATAGCTAGAATTAGATTGGTAATAGATCTTTTCTTCTTCATCTAACTGATCGAGATCCCAAAAATAGTTGCAATGAGAGCATACAGATTTAAGGATGGTATCTTGTTCTTCAAGTCTACTCATTTTTTGATCTTCCGAGCTTTTTTCTTTCGTATTATTTCTCTGCATATATTTTCCAAAATAGAACTTTTCAAATATAAGATCTTGACTTTTCAAACTAGAACGTATTGATGATTTTCTTAGAATTTTACTTTGCATTTCAAGAAAACAGCTTTTTTGGCCACTTTCAAAAGCAATTGTTTTATTCGAATCTTTAAATGGTAAGAGCTGGGGGTCTTTTTCTGGTCTACACAACACGAATCCTCCAAAACTTAAATTGCGCACAAATTCATCGTCTTCTAAGAGTGGGATGAGTTGATTGGTAAGATCTTCTTCAATACTTTTGAGTTCTTGCGCACAATTTCTTAAATCTATCGGAGTTGGCACATTGAAAATAAGATTGTTTTTACTCACTTCTCCTAAAGGGATCATTCCTGTTTCTGATGCATACAAAAAACTGTTTGATAAAAAAAAGGTAGAAATCATAAAAAATCTGAAAATCAACATGGCATTTTCCTTACAATCTTAATTTTATAAATTTCAATCTAATTCACTATTGGATAATGGGTTTAAGGATAATAGTTTGTCAGGAGATATTCTTGAAAATATTTCGTGAAAGTATTTGTGGACTTGGACCCAATTCTCAGGTAATAACCCATCTTTTTGCATTTGGTCGTAAGTAAAGCTTTCATTTTCCTTGTGCTTTATGGAGGAACTATCTAAAAAAATTATTTTTTTAATTTTTGCTAAAGCTTCTCTTTTTTCATTATTGGAAATAAGAAATTCAAGCAAAGGTCTGACTGATTCTTCACCAAGGCTTGTACCTGATAAATGAACAAAAGAGAGATGTGGAAGTTCATTGAGCATTCTTTCAAGCAGCGGAATAGATTCTTCACCGAAATCATCGCAGTAAAAGTCAATGATTCTTACATGATTCTTGATGGTGTCTTCTTTTGAAAGAAAATTTTCATATAAGGTTTTTAAACAGCTGTCGTTTATGCTACAGGACGGTAATCGTACGCGTGTGATGGGAAGACTTGTGTTAAGATCTTTTTTAAGATCTTTGATAAAATCAGTAATATTAGTGTAGTCTGGCAAATTTTCCGATTGCGTTACAACAGCTGATTCATAATGCCGGTCTGAACACACCAATTTATGATCACGGAATAACTCTCCCGCAATTTCGAGGCCACTTGAGGATCCATAAAGTTCTTGAAGACCTAAGATTAAGAAAAAAAAGATATAGTACATTTTTACTCTCCTTGTTTATTAATTTTCTACACTTAAACCTTAGCAGTTCAAGATAAAAAAAGTAAAGGAGTTTTTTTCACCTAAGAATTCAAGAGTTTTTCAAGGGGGAACGAAAGGCTAGAAAATAATGTAATCTTATGAATCGGAAGAGTGTTCTAAAATTTCTTTCAGGTGAAGTTCCAAGATAAAGTCATCGATCAGATTTTGATCGAAATTGTCTTGCAAATTTGATGCTTTTGTTGCATCTTCCACATCCACAAGTAATTGCTCGATTTCATCGCCCACTTGATAAAAAGTAAATTTCCCAAGTTTGATGTCGAGTAAATGGGAGGCTTCTGGGCGTGGAAATGTGATATGCCCGGTTTTGAGGAATTCAATTGCTTCATAGCCAACGCGCACGGCATGGGACAAAGCTTTCCAATCTATGTTTTCATTCTTTTGTGCTGATAAAGCCCGTTCTCCATAGTCATCCACCAGTTTTTGTGCGATGGCACATGCGGATTTGATGGGGGCACTTAGAAGGGCTTTCTTTCCACATATTTCAAATACATCATCTTTCAGGATCAGAAATTCGTTTACGATTAGCTCAAGTCTATCTTCAATAATTCCAAGTCTGGCGGTGTGCCCATATCGTCGTTGTCCGTCCGCTATATAGTCTAATGCTCGTTTTGCAGAAGCGATACGTGACCCTTTGATCCCATATTTATTGGCCTGATGTCTACAATATCCTAAAAACGACGATGCTTGTTTGGTAAAAAGTTTGGGTGCGAATTTTTTGATTTGATCCCACTCCGGCGAAGGTTCAATCATCATGGCACTTTCAGGGGCAAAGAGCATATCCAGAGCAACCGTTTGTCCTTGAGCCAATAAATCCAAAAATTTTTTCACACTATAAAGTTCAAAATCAACATCCTGTGATGTATTTTTCTCCCCTTCCATCTTGTCTCTCTTAAAAGAGACAACTTCCTTTATCGTTTGCAAAAGAATATCCCGAGATGAAGGCAAATAAACTCCTTTAATATCCAAATCCGAAGCCGGCGTTGACGTGCCATAAAGATGTGAACCAAATTTAATTTGAACAATAGTTTTCATGTTATTTCTTTCCAAGAGTTTTCATCAGGTGCGGTAAATCAGTCCATGCAAGTTTTGCAAAATGCGGAGCTTGAATTCCCGAGGATATCAATTTGTCCAGTAAAGAATTAATGGCCTCATATCTTTGAAGATTGCCACTAAGCTTAAACCAAAACCTGTTCGCATACCGCTGATGCCATGATAAAAGATGATGCCAAGCAGCTTGCTGTAATTCTGTATCTGATTGTTTTAGTGCAGCCAAAATATTTAACAAACTATCCATAGGGGGAGATTGAGCCAGTATATTTAGAGCGGATTTCTTCGCTTTTAAAGTGCCGTTATTAAAAATTTCTTCTATCTGATTTTGTAAATTTGAATGTCCTTTTTGCAAAATTGAGATGCATGTTTCTCTGACTTTTACGTTATTATCCCCCAATCCTTCAAGGTAAAAATGATCAACATTCTCAGCAGAGAAACGATTTAACCCTTCTAGAACGGCAGAGATCG
>CAIYWZ010000036.1 GCA_903930075.1 uncultured Alphaproteobacteria bacterium
GCTGTCCTTGAAGGGTTGTATAACCATTTTCTTTTGCGAGTTCCTGAACTTTTGAAAAACGTTTCTCAAATTTTTCAACTGATTTCTTTAAAGTTTCTTCTTGGTTCATTTTTAGAAAAACACATAAAGATAAAGTTGCATGAAGCAAATCGCCGATTTCGCTTTGAATGCGGTCTTTTGATTCTTCCAGTTCAATTGCGGATTTCACCTCCAAAACTTCACTGGAAATCTGATTCAAAATCATCCCCGAATCTGGCCAGGCAAACCCAAAAGCAGACGCGTCATTTTCTAGTTTTTCTAATATTTTAAAAATATCCATTAATTTCCCTCAAAGATTAACGATTCGTTAATTCATTTATGACACATTTACAAAATAAGAACAATTGTTTGTTCATTGAGAGTTGAGAAAATGAAGAAATTTATAATTATATTAACTTTGTTGAATATTTCTGATTTATTGGCGAGTAAGCTTTTGGGCTCAAATACTTCACCAAAAAGTTCTTCCGAACAAAAAAAACTGGTGGATAAATATCATCAAATGCGTGAGAAAAACGATACTGTTCTAACAAAAGTAAATAATTCAACATTAACTATTAATTTTCAATCTAGCAGCAACATGTTAGACAACTTAATAAAAATGTGGAAGGCTGAGCCTATATATGAGAAGTTTAAAGCTAAGTTAGAATCTTACCAACCATGTCATGCAAATGCTCTTACTCAAAGTTGGACAAAGCCATCTAAACTCAATGGTCCTCTTTGGCGTAATGAAACCATAAAATGTGGTACAGAATCGCAATTGACTCCTGATGAATTCAGAAGATTTGTCATAAAACAATTTGAAAAAATGACTACAAAAATTTTAATAAATACAAAAATGATACATCCAGGATCCTCCATAAAACCCTTAAAATGGCTTGCTATAGGAACATTCAGCCCTGATTCAGATATTGACACCGTTGCAAACATTTTTGAGAGCAGCCAAAACCAATTTTTACGTAAAATCGTTGCTGAAGTGCGGGCAAAGTCTCTTTTTGATGCACTGGGAATTGCGATGTATAACGCGCCTACGGGACATAATTTTGATACAGAAAGCTATATTGATGTGACTGTAGATCTTAAAAAAGACGAATATGAGAAGAGGATCAAAGATCCGGGCTATCAAAATTTAGCTTTTACGCTTGCTTTGACGCAAATTGCAAGACAATTGCATCATGAAATTGAAATAAAAAATACTAAGATATATAGTTATGATGATTTTAGTGGGGCCTTGAGAGACTCTGCTCTAATTCCTCTTTTAACCGATGCCAAAAAGGTTGCATCCGAAACAGCCCCCAAGGTTGACCAGAAAGAAAACATTAAGGAATATTTACCCATCATCAATCATCTTGCAGAGAAAATAGCTGCGACCTCTGACCATGCTAAAGTCTCAAAATTAAAGGGGATTTTAGGAGCGTATTTCCCAGAAGCTTATTACACAAGAGAAGCTCTGGCCCATGTTTGTTATAGCGATGATCGTTATAGTCAGGTTTTGCTTCAGATGATTACTGATCATTTAAAAAATAATAACAAGATTTCCCCAGAGAATATTGATGATTTTAAACAGAAAACAATTACGCCAAATAAATTTATTTACGCAGTGAGCGCTCTGGAAAATTTAGGTTATTTTTTCCATAAACTTGATAAAAAAGAAACGCCTTATGAAGCATTAAAAAATGCATCCAAATATTTCTTTCGTATAGCAAGAGCTTTGGCGGGGTATTGGGGTGTGGTGTTTCATTATGACACATTTTCACAATCAAAAGAAACCTCAGACAAGGCTCACAAAGAAAGACTATATGTAAAAAATATTTTTGAAATTGCATCAAAATTGGAAAGACTAAAAAGAGGGTTTTTACCGTTTTCTTCTCCAAAAGAAGCCGAACAAATTTTAGCTAATGTTGATCAAGCTTTTCCATCAAAAAAACAATTATCAGCTATTCAAACAAAAGCCAAAGAACTTGAAAAACATTTATTAGCCAAACAAATCTATGGATTACATATTGATTTAATAGCAACAAAAGCACAAAAGATAGAAACATTAAAACGTCTGGCTGGAAAATATCAATCTGCAATCATTTGGGAAACCAACAGTTTTCATATAGCAAAATCCATTTCTGAGCTTCAAAAACCTGCAGCATTAGAATTTGCTTCTTTGCTCAACTTAATTATAGGAGCTAATAGTGACAATACCCCGGAAGTCCTGGAACATAAAAAAGCAGCAGAGCAAAAGTTAAAAGATAATGGTGTTTTAAATATTTGGAACATTACACAACCCATCAACAGTACACAACCCATCGCGATGAAAGATGTGGACCCTGTAAAATTTAAGAATTTTCTTAATGGATTAACTTTATTTATTAAGCACACCCTTGAAGACTACCAAGCAACCTCTAACCCTAAATTTACTTTTGGTGCTATTAACTTAGCGACTGATGCAAAAACCGAAATTGAAGCAGCAAAGGCAAGTAAAGCGGCAACCACCCCAACAGTTGCAGTGCAGGGAGTTCCAAAAACTCCACCTACAGGTAAAAAATAATGCTAAAGTTTTTTGACTTAAAAGAAAAATTATGCTTTAATAATAAGAAATATTGGGAGAAATATTCATGTTAAAAGAAATACATATTGGAGAAAGTGTTTATACATTCACTTCCGTTGAGGCCTATGTATCCAAGGCGGATTTGGATAAAATTCCTTTTTCTTTAAGGGTTTTGCTGGAAAATGTTGTTAGGGTTCAGGACAAGGAAGCAATTGCGGCGATTTTAGAGCGGCGCCGCGTGGAGATTCCTTTTAGTCCGGCAAGGGTTTTGATGCAAGATTTTACAGGCGTTCCGGCGGTGGCAGATTTGGCGGCGATGCGCGATGCGGTGCATGCAATAGGGGGGAATCCTTCGAAGGTGAATCCTTTAAAACCTGTGGACCTTGTGATTGATCATTCGGTGATGGTGGATTATTCTGGAACAGCGGATGCTTTTTCAAAGAATGTTGCCCTTGAATATGAACGCAATAAAGAGCGCTACGAATTTCTCAAATGGGCACAAACCGCCTTTGACAATATGCGCATCGTCCCCCCTGGAACGGGTATTTGTCACCAGGTGAATATTGAATATTTAGCAAAAGTTGCATGGGTTTCACCTTCTAAAGAAGTTTATATGGATACGGTTGTTGGGACAGATTCTCATACAACGATGGTCAATGGTCTTGGCGTTCTCGGATGGGGCGTGGGCGGAATTGAAGCCGAATCCGTGATGCTGGGGTATCCGATTTATTTGATGATCCCTGAAGTTGTTGGATTTAAGATGACGGGTAAGCTTAAAGAAGGGATTACGGCAACGGATTTGGTTTTGACCGTCACGCAAATGCTCCGGGCAAAGGGAGTTGTTGGGAAATTTGTGGAATTTTATGGACAAGGGTATAAAACACTTTCTCTCCCAGATCGCGCAACACTGGCGAACATGGCTCCTGAATATGGCGCAACGTGTGGATATTGTCCCGTCGATGAAGAGACACTAGCCTATTTGAAACTCACAGGACGCAGCCCTGAACATATTGAACTGGTGGAAAAATATACAAAAGAACAGGGCTTATGGTATGATCACGATCTTCAAGATCATGTGTTTGATGCGGTATTAGAGCTTGATTTAGGCAATGTTGAAGCTTGCCTTGCAGGACCCAAACGGCCACAAGATCGCGTTTTGCTCAAAGATGTGCCCCATTCTTTTGAAGCGGGATTCAACTTGAAAAATGATAATACATCGGAATTTGGCGAAGGAAGCGTTGTGATTGCGGCCATTACCAGTTGTACCAACACCTCTAATCCTTATGTGCTGATTGCCGCAGGGCTTGTGGCTCGTAAAGCACGAACACTAGGCCTTTTGCCAAAATCTTGGGTCAAGACTTCGTTTGCACCGGGATCTCAAGCTGTTGGAGAATATTTAACTGCAGCTGGGTTACAGGAAGATCTAGACGCCCTTGGTTTTCAAATCGCAGCCTATGGATGCACAACATGCATTGGAAATTCAGGTCCGTTGGAAAAAACCGTCGCAGCTGCAATTGATGCAAACAATATGACCGTTGCGGCCGTTTTATCGGGAAACAGAAACTTTGAAGGGCGCGTTCACCCTCAAGTGAAGGCAAATTATCTGGCATCGCCACCTTTGGTGGTTGCGTACGCTTTGGCAGGAAATGTCAATATTGATGTCAGCCGTGATCCACTCGGGGTTGATTCAAAGGGGAATCCAGTTTATCTCAAAGACATCTGGCCATCTTCGCAGGAAATCAAAACAATCATTGCCCATGTTTTATCCCAAGATAAATTCTTGAAAAAATATAATAACGTTTTTGAGGGAAATGAATTGTGGCAAAATATTGTCACGACACCCCATGTTACTTACGAATGGGATTTAGGGAGCACGTATATCAAGCGTCCGCCGTATTTTGATGGAATTACATTAACGCCCAAAGGTGTTGGCGACATTAAAAATGCAAGAATTCTGGCTATTCTTGGTGACAGTATCACGACCGACCATATCTCCCCCGCAGGGTCCATTAAAAAAGACGGCCCAGCAGGAAAATATTTGATCGAAAAAAGAATTTCCCAAGCCGATTTTAACTCCTATGGCGCCCGTCGGGGCAATCATGAAGTCATGACAAGGGGAACATTTGCAAATATCAGATTGCAAAATGAAATGACACCAGATCGTCAAGGTGGATTTTCCAGACATTTTGATGAAAAAGAAGTCAGCAGTATTTATGAAATCTCAGGAAGATATACATCCCAAGGTACGCCCCTTGTGATTATCGCAGGAAAAGAATATGGCACGGGTTCTTCCAGAGATTGGGCTGCTAAAGGAACACTGCTCTTAGGTGTAAAAGCCGTTGTTGCTGAAAGTTTTGAACGTATCCACAGATCCAATTTGATTGGAATGGGTGTTTTACCATTCGTTTTTACAGGCGGCGAGACTCGGAAAAGTTTAGGGATCACGGGAGATGAAGAAATCAGTATTCTTGACATTGAAAAAGCTTTGAGTGAAGATGGCATCGCAACCCTTCAAATCGGAGATAAAAAAGTGAAAATCAAAGCCTGTTTAGATACGCACGAAGAAATTGAACAGTATCATCATCAAGGCGTCTTGCTTAAAGTTTTCCGGGATATGATGACCCACTGATGTTTTTTGAAAAAACCGCAAAAGGGGTCATGATTCGTATCAAACTGACCCCAAACGCTTCGTATTCAAAAATTGAGAATGAATTTCAAGACCAAAATGGAACCGTCTGGCTTAAAGTAAAAGTCACTACCGTCCCTGAAAACGGAAAAGCCAACAAAGCCTTGATTCATCTCCTCTCCAAAACTTGGAAAACGCCAAAAACAGCATTTTCTTTCATTCAAGGAGAATTCGACCATTACAAGATTTTATGTGTAGCCGATTTTGAAATTATCAATAAATTTCACTAACCTTGAAAAAATAGCTGGTTGACTCTTCAAATGAATTCCTTATACTCCGTTAAAAATAAGAACAATAACCACTAAGGGGAATATACAATGTTTAAACGTCTACTCATATTCATGAGTATTTTTTTGTGCTGCCAAGCTTATGGAAGTGAACTTGATAATCATGTCTTGATCTTTGCCCGTTACGGGTTTAATCGTGATTTTGCTGACATTTTACGTCTTCCGCCAGAGAATATTCAAGTCATCGCCAAAGCAAGTTCGGTATCGCCGGAAGATTTAGAAAAGAATCGCTCACGTTATGGAGCTATTCACCTGATTGAAGACTATGATCATTCCGCAGATGTTACATTAAAGCTTGAAGAAATTTTTGCTTCAGGGTTTAAGGCTGATAGAATTACATACACAAGCGAACTCGATGTTGTTCGTGCTCGAGTGGCTGCCCATCGACATGGATTAATCGGCGGAATGCCAAAAGAAGATATTCTAGTGTACCGTGATAAAAGTATCATGAAAAAATACGCCACAAGCAAAGGAATACTCACACCAGATTTTGCCTCTGTTTCTTGCATAGATGATATTTTGGGGTTTATCAAAGATTATAATATCCAACAAGAAAATGGGGATTTTGTACCTCCAATTGTTCTTAAAGATGATTTTGGAGTGGGATCTGAAAAAATCTTTATCTTTAAAAATAGAGATGAGTTGAATCATTATTTAACTGACAACTCCAAGGTCTTTGGTACTCAACCCACATCTAGATTAATCGTTGAGAAATTTGTTCAAGGTAGAGTGTACCATATTGACGCACTTATTGGGGAACAAGGAGATGTTTTGTTTGTATGGCCTTCTTTATATATGGATCCTCCTTTAGCCGTTGTTAATGAAGGAAAATCAAGAGGTGATTATGTTATGCGCCCGAATAATTCTCTCACTTTACGACTTAATGATTATGCCAAGTCCCTTATGGGTGATTTCCCGACACTTCCTGGTGGTGCAATACACTTAGAAGTATTCGTCACGCCTGAAGATGATATCCTTTTGTGTGAAATCGCAGCGCGCGTTGGGGGAGGGAGACTTTCCGACACATGGATGCAGGCTTTTGGCTTTAGCATAGATGAACAAATACTCAAAATACAAGCGGGCATTCCGCTCACTATTGATTTTGCAAATAAAGTGCCTTCAATTTTAGCAGGCGGAATCTTATTTCCATCGAATGGCAAATATTTGATCTCTGGAGAACCTCCTGTTCATGCAAATCTTGTTGATTTTAAACAATATCAAAAAGCTGGTGATCTTTCGAACAAGCCTAAATTTTTAGGAGATCTTTTCGCAACAGCGCTGGTTTTAGGAACCACAGAGGAAGAGATTGAGGAAAATATTAAAGATATTATCACTCAATTTCACACAAAATATCAGTTTTCAGATTCTTTAGAAAAAGCTGATTAATACGATAAATTTTTAAAAGGAAAATAAAAAAATGATTAAAAAACTTTTATGCTATAGCTATTTTTTACTTTGTTGTTTTTTGGGAGCAATTTATGGCTCAACTATATCCTGTAATGATTCTTTTGCGCGCACGGATTCAGAAACTAGTTTATCTCAGCTGGATATGATCATCACAAATCCTTATTCACAAAGAAAAGCTTTAATTTTTGCCAGGGACGGTATTAACAGATTTGACTATCTCAGTATGCTCAAAGAACTTGATCCTAAAAATCTTGTTTTTATTGTACCAGCAGGATCTCCGCTTTCAGAAAATGATAGAGCAGTTTTTGGGGGATTCATTTCTTTAAAAGACTATGCCAATAGACATGAAGAACTTTATAAAGAAGTTGAAAAATTATACGAAACTTTTAAATTCGATCACCTTGCATTTTACAGTGAAAGAGATCCATATCGCGCACATTTTCTCAAACAGAAATATAATTTAGACTATGCAATGTCGCAGGAAGGGTGTGATCTATTTCGAGATAAACGTGTTATGCATGAAAAAATCTCACAAGCGGGATTTCTAACACCTGCATCTATTTGGTCTTCACAAGAAAGTGAAATTCATGATTTTATCAATACTCAACTTATAGCTGGGAAAGTGGCATTTGCAAAACCTTATGATGGCATGGGATGTATCGGTGGGAAAAAAATCATGACAATGACTGACCTTGAAGATTATTTGAGCCAAGTCGCAGCACATGGGGGTAATCTTAAAGATCATATTTTCCAAGAATTTATTGATGCACCAAGTTATCATATTGATTTGCATACGAGTCGGGATGGAAAAATTTTAGGAATTTGGCCGTCAAGGTATTGGTATACTCCTTATGAAGTCGTGAGTGATCTTAAGCCATTAATTGATTATTTAATGCCAGAATCAGATCTTTTAACAAATCCATTAATTGATTATGGAAGATCTCTTTTCGCAAGATTCCCAATGATTGGAGGAAGCGGAGTTCATCTAGAAGTTTTTGCCAAAGAAGGTAATATTTGGTTTGGTGAGTGGGCTATGAGACCTACTGGATCTGGAGTTTCTGTCTGTTGGAAATATTCATTGGGGATAGATTTACATTGGGCATCGATTAGAGAACAACTTGGACTTCCAACAGAAGTCTCAGCATCACCCACATCTGTATCTGGAAATGTTATCATTCCTAAAAATGGACGTAATTTTACGAAAACTCCTTCCGTAGAATCTATAGAAACTCTTTTTCATGTATATGATGCAAAAACTCAACAAGCGGAAGAAAAGGCTGGAAATGCTACATTTTCAACTGATGGTCTTTTGAGTGTTAATATTGTAGAAGCAACGCCAAAAGAATTCCTTAAAAAGGCAAACAGTATTATAGAACTTTCCAAATTCATTTATGATTTTGAAGAACCATCTGAGGTACGGCATTAGATGATTTTTAACTCATTCATCTTTTCTTTGGCATTTTTATCCAAGAAATGGTAAAAACGAAAAATACATTTATAAAGGATAAAAATGCCAATTGAAAAAAATGAGCTTTTAGGGCTACTTACTCCACATTTTGAAGGCGCAACGATTGAAGTTGTGGACCTTGTTGGGGACAAAGATCACTACAAAATATCCATTTTTTGGAGTGGATTTTCTGGAATGTCGAAAGTTTTGCAACACAAGGCCGTTTATGCCGCATTAGGTGATGTGGCTGGGGGGAAACTCCATGCGCTTTCCATTGAAACAAAATTACAAAAGGATTAAAAAATGACCGATGAACTTCCTATTTTTAAACAAATACGCGCTGATATCGAACAAAACAATGTCATGCTGTATATCAAAGGCACCCCCGAAATGCCCCAGTGTGGTTTTTCAGGTGTTGTGATTAAAATTTTAAAAATGCTCGATATTGAGTTTAAAACAAAAAATATTTTAGAAGATCCAGAATTACGCGAAGGAATCAAAATTTTTTCGCAGTGGCCAACCCTACCGCAGCTCTACATTAAAGGTGAATTCATTGGGGGCGCTGACATTGTAAAAGAGCTCTATCAATCAGGGGAATTAATTAAAATTTTAGAGGAAAAAGAAATAAATTTCTTACATCAAAAAAATTAACCTTATTTTAAGGAATTTTAATTAATCTTTTATTAAAGATAGTGTTTAAGAGATTAATGAACGATGAATATATATTTTGCAGCTCTCTTGGTTGCCTTGATTATGATGAAACTGGGGAGCATTATTTCAGATTCGGTTATGCATGTGGAACCACTGGATAAACCTGCATATATTGTATCAGGGGTTGTTGTGGAACAATCAGCTGCTCCTGCGGCTGTTGAAAAAATAGAGGATATTATCCCCTTAATGGCAAAAGCCAGCGTGGACAATGGGAAAAAAATTTCTGGAAGATGCACCCAATGTCATAGCTTTGACAAAGGTGATCCCCACAAATTAGGACCAAATCTTTGGGCCGTGATCGGTTCAAAGCCAGGGTCAAAGGATGGATATTCTTACTCCGAAGGAATGAAAGCAAAACAAGGAATATGGAGCCCAGAAACATTGAATAATTATTTAGCAAATCCCAGAAGTGCGGTTCCTGGAACAAAGATGAGCTTTGCAGGAATCAGAAGCGTCGAAGAACGTGCTGATTTAATTGCATTTTTGATGACGCTTAAATAAATATGTCTCAAATTTTAAGTCATATATTTGGCATTCACCAACAGCAAAATAATATTTTATGGATTTTGCGCAACGAAGAACTTGCTTTAGAGGCATTTTCACTGGCCAAATTTTCCTCCCCTGAAAGAGAAATTCTTTTTTTCCCCGCATGGGACACGCTGCCTTATGACCGGATATCACCTTCTTCCAACATTATGGGGCAAAGGTTAGAGATTCTTTCCAAACTTTTAAACGCCCCAAAATCGGTTTTACTGATTTCCACGCCCCAAGCAATTATGCAAAAGTTGCCGTCACGGGACATTGTCGCAACGGCGTTTCATGAAATTAAAGTTGGCGACGTGAGGTCCATTTCAGACCTCGCCTCAAAATTGATCGCTTTGGGATATCGAAGAGTTGAATGTGTGCGAGAGCCAGGAGAATTTTCCATTCGCGGAGGACTTTTTGATTTTGCTATTCCACATTTTACACAAGACATACAAGGCTTTAGATTAGATTTTTTTGGAGACACCATTGAAAGTATTCGGTTATTTGATCTAACCACGCAAAGAACAATTTCAAAAGTGGATACCCCCATTCGTTTTTGCGCATCCAGCGAAGTACGATTAACACCAGAAACGATCGAAAATTTCAGAACAGGTTATAGACTGTTACTTCAGAAGAAAAAAGCCGAAGAAGATCCTTTATATATAAACATTACCCAAGGAGAAACTTTTCCGGGAATGGAAAATTGGCTGCCGCTTTTTTATAAAACCACTCTATTTACCGATTATCTTCCATCATCATTTTCTGTCATTGAAGATCCTATGAGCGGCATTCATTGGTCCAATCGCAAAAGTCAATACGAAGAACACTATATTGCCCGCCTTGAACATTTAAATGTGAGTTCTAAAACTTCTGTTGCTCCTTATTTCCCAGTCAATGTGTCAGATATGATCGTGGAAAGACCATTTGAATGGAAAAATCTTTTAGAAATTGAGCAGCCTCAAACGGATATTTCGGTGGGGTCTCTGGAGTCACTTTTTAATAGCGTTGAGAAAATAAAAATAATTGCGCTTTCATCACAGGGCTCTATTGAGCGCATTAAAGCGATTTTAACTGACCGGGGTATTGAGAATTTTCAAGAAGTAGATTCTTTCCAAGATTTGAAACCAGGGATCAATTTAGCAAGGATCAATATCTCAAAAGGTTTTTCCCATAAAGATCTGATTATCTTTAGTGAAGAAGATTTGTTTGGAGAAAAACTCGCGCGCCCAAAAAAGAATCCACGGAAAAAAGCTGAGGAAGTTCTTTTAGAAGCGGCTTCCTTATCCGCAGGTGATTTCATGGTTCATGAAGAGCATGGCGTGGGTAAGTTTCTGGGGTTGCAAACCATACCCATCCTTCAAATCCCCCATGATTGTATCGCGCTCGAATATGCAGGCGGTGATAAGCTTTATGTTCCAGTTGAAAATATCAATACGCTTACGCGTTATGGAAGCGATAACATTCAAGCAGAACTCGACCGTTTGGGGAGCGGACATTGGCAATTACGCAAGGCGAAAGTCAAAAATCGTATACAAGAAATTGCTCATAAATTGATCGCGTTAGAAGCCGAGCGTCAAATGAAAGAAGGCAAAATTTATCCAAAAAATTCAGCCTATGATCTTTTTGTTGCAACATTCCCTTATGTTGAAACCGATGATCAAGAAAGAGCCATTGGTGATATTATAGAAGATCTTTCCTCAGGAAAATCCATGGACCGTTTGATTTGTGGTGATGTGGGGTATGGAAAAACGGAAGTTGCCATGCGCGCAGCGTTTTTGATTGCATCATCTGGAGCTCAAGTTGCCATGATTGCGCCCACCACTCTTTTATGCCGCCAACATTTTAAAAATTTTAAAGAACGTTTGGAGCCCTTTGGAATCAAAGTTGCTCAACTTTCAAGACTTGTGAGTGCAAAAGAGGCGCCGCAAGTTTACGAAGATCTAGAAAATGGGAAAGTTGATGTCGTCATTGCCACCCACGCTTTGCTCAAAGATCGTATTAAATTTAAGAATTTAGGCATTGTCATCATTGACGAAGAACAGCATTTTGGTGTTTCGCAAAAAGAAAAACTCAAACTGCTGGCCAAAGATGTACATTTATTAACACTTTCAGCCACGCCCATACCGCGCACATTGCATATGGCCCTATCGGGTTTGCGCTCTATGAGTATTATTGCAACGCCTCCGGTTGATCGTGTTGCGATTCGAACATTTATTCTCCCCTTTGATCCGGTCATTATTAAGGAAGCCTTGCTCCGAGAACATTACAGAGGAGGGCAAAGCTTTTATGTATGCCCTCGTATTGAGGATTTAGAAGAAATTCGCTTGATGCTTGCGGAAATGGTCCCTGCTCTTAAAGTTAAAGTTGCCAATGGCCAAATGAAGCCAAAAGATTTAGAAGATGTGATGACGTCCTTTTGTGATGGAGAAGCTCATGTTCTCCTTGCCACAAATATCATTGAATCAGGGATCGATCTTTCGTCCGTTAACACCATTATTATTCACAAAGCCAATCTTTTTGGCCTGTCTCAGCTCTATCAGCTTAGAGGGCGCGTAGGGCGCTCTAAAGTGCGGGCATATGCGTACCTGACCACCCCTAACTTTGGAAAAGGAGAAAAGCTGACGGATATCACCATGAAGCGCTTAGAAATCATGAGCACCCTTGATTCATTGGGCGCAGGATTTAGAGTTGCCTCCCATGATATGGATTTACGTGGAACGGGTAACCTTATTGGTTCTGAACAATCTGGTCACATCAAGGAAATCGGCGTTGAGCTATATCAACAACTCTTGCGCGAAGCCATCGAACAGGAAAAAACTTTGGAAGTGACGCAAGAAACCTTCAATCCCGAGATAAGCATCAGTATTCCTGTCTACATCCCTGAAGAATATATCAAAGATCTTGGATTGCGCATGACAATCTACCGCAGATTAGGCGCTCTTTCCTCTGTTCAAGAAATTGATGCCTTCACCATTGAACTTGTTGATCGCTTTGGGAGAATACCGTCTTCAGTTGAAAATCTACTCTCAATTATAAGACTAAAACTCATCTGTAAATCCTGTAATATCGAAAAATGCGATATCGGCCCCAAAGGCGCAGTTTTAGCTTTCTATAAAAATACCCCCAAAAATATCGATGGTCTCTTGAGCTGGATTCAAACTCAAAAGGGTCTAGCCAAAATCCGCCCTGATGGAAAGCTCACTCTGCTTGGAAGTTGGGAAAGCCAAGAAAAAGCGCTTGTAATATTACAAAAATTACTCTTGACTTTTCCTTGAAGATTATTATATAATAAATTTACATATTAAAAAAAAGGATGTAAATTTACTATGCAATGTTTTAAGTGCAATCGCTTCATAGAAGAAACTCCAACTGAAGGTCTACATTTAAATTGTTTTTTGACATGTTTTGGTCTTGAAAAGATTATGCCTTTTGAACATTTGTATCAACATAACTCCGATAGTTTTTCACAAGAGACGACACATTACGGATAATCCCGCGATGTATGATTATGTGATTGAATTTCTAAAATTTGGATTCAAGGATATTATCTTAGAATTTTATCAACAAGTTTTAAAAATAAATGTTTTGGAAATTGTAAATCAGGGTTTTTTGAGTCAGAAGAGAAAAATAGCTCTTCATGCTTTAATTCAAATACGCATAAAGGAATTACATGATGCACTCCAAATTCTTTAATCCTTTAAATATCAAAGCAATCGATGTGTTCCTCGAAAAACGCACACGTAGGCTATATGTCGGTAGACTCAAAAGGCAGGGGGAGAACTATTTATTTGATTATGACCAAAGCTATATGTATCATCCAGGAGTTATTCCCTTAGGCCCTGAATTCCCTTTAACGCATCAATCTTTTGAACAGAAACAACTGTATGTTTCTTTTGCAGATCGTCTTCCTGACCGAGAAAACCCTGCATATCAAGATTATTGTAGGTCTGAAAACATCTCCCCCGATACCAAAGATCCGATCATTCTTTTAGGAACTATAGGACGACGTGGGCCCTCATCTTTTATTTTTGAACCTGCTTACGACAATGAGTTTGGTGAGCAAGATTATCAAAAATTTCGCGATTCTTTAGGTCTTTCTTTAGAGGATTTTTCTCTGCTTTTTGGAATTTCTCTATCTATTTTGCAGAAAATTAACAAAGGGCAATCTTCAGGGAAAGATATATTGAAAAAAATAGAACTCTACGCCCGTTTCCCAGAACTTATCCATTATGAAATCCAAAAAAACGGCAAATTTCTCCATACAAAAAAAATAGACGCATTGATCAAAAGAATCAGCTAAAGCTGACTCTCCACAAATTCCCAATTCACCAGATGATTTAGAAATGTATCCACGTAATCTGGGCGCTTATTTTGATAATCGAGGTAATAGGCATGTTCCCATACATCGCAGGTGAGCAGTGCTTTTTTACCGTGAGCCAGGGGAAGGTCGGCGTTGGAGGTTTTGAGGATTTTTAAATGACCTTCCTCCAAGATGAGCCAGGCCCAGCCGCTGCCAAATTGTGTGATGCACGCTTGCTTAAACTCGGCTTTAAATTTCTCAAAATCTCCAAAAGAAGCTTTGATCAGCTCCAGGAGTTTTGCAGAAGGCTCGCCGCCACCGTTTTGCTTCAGGCAATGCCAGTAAAAGGTGTGGTTCCACACTTGAGCTGCGTTGTTAAAAACGCCCATTTTTGCAGGGTCTTTGGAAGAGGCTAAAATAATCTCTTCTAAGCTTTTGCCTTGCATATCTGTCCCTGCAATGAGATTATTTAAGTTTGTCACGTAAGCTTGATGATGCTTCCCGTAATGGAAATCGATGGTGTTTGCTGAAATATAAGGCTCAAGGGCTGTTTTTTCGAATGGTAATGTTGGTAATGTAAATGTCATTTTATACTCCTGATTTTTGAAATAATGGTTCTGGTGGTGTGATCGTCATATTTGTATTTAATGGTTCCTGAAGCGTTTCAAATGTTGTACCTTGTATGTGAAGCATTTCCAAAACTTTTTTGGAGCTCCTTGTCAAAATAGGGCTTAAATAAATGGCGATATCCCTGATTAATGTTAATAATACATGCAAAACTTCCATCATCCGCTTAGGGGCTTCGCGGCGCAAGGTCCAAGGTTTTTGCGCGTCAACATATTGGTTTGCGGCGTAAATAAGCTCGAAGACATGCTCTAAATAATGGTGAAGTTTTTGAGAATCAATATCCTGGCGTAATGTATTGATTAATCCTTTGGAGAGCTTCAAAATTTCTTCATCTGTTTGTGGGATATCATCAATTTTCCCGTCTAAATTCTTTGCAATAAATGCTAAAACTCTTTGAACCAAATTCCCCCAGGCGTTGGCCAAATCGGAATCGAGTCTTTTTTTAAGGTTATCCAGATAAAAATCCCCGTCATTCCCAAATGAAATTTCCCTCATCATAAAATAACGCACCGTATCCGCGCCAAATTCATCCACAAGTTTAACAGGATCAATGACGTTTCCTAAAGATTTCGACATCTTTTCGCCTTCAGCTGTCCACCAACCATGGGCAAACACCCGCTCTGGAAGGGGAAGACCTGCGGACATCAAAAATGCTGGCCAATAAACGCAGTGAAACCTTAAAATATCTTTCCCCACCAAATGAAGGGAAGCGGGCCAAAAATTCATTTTTTCAGGATATCCTGCAGCCGTAATATAATTGGTCAGGGCATCGAGCCATACATACATGATATGTTTAGCGTTCCCTGGAACAGGTATTCCCCAGGAAAACGTTGTTCTTGAAATGGATAAATCCCGCAGTCCACTTTTGATAAAGCTTAAAACTTCGTTTTTACGTCCCTCTGGGGCAATGGCGCCGGGGTTTTTTTCAAAATAATCTAAAAGCGGTTCTTGATATTTAGAAAGCCTGAAAAAGTAACTTTCCTCCTCGACCCATTCAACCGGGGCGCCTGTGGGGGCTTTGCCATCCACGATTTCAGATGCATCATAAAATGCCTCATCTCTTACGGAATACCATCCCTTATAAGAGTCTAAATAAATATCCCCATTGGCTTCCAAAACCTTCCAAATATGCTGGGTGGCGGTTTTATGGCGTTCTTCCGTCGTGCGCATAAAAACATCATATTGCGCATCAATCACGGGCATCAGGTCTTTAAAATTCTGCGAAACTTTATCCACAAAATCTTGAGGATCCACCCCCGCAATCTCCGCAGACTTCCCCACCTTTTGCCCATGCTCATCGGTGCCCGTTAAAAACATCACATCAAAGCCATCAAGCTTTTTGAACCTTGCAATCATATCCGCCGCAATGGTCGTATACGCATGGCCAATATGGGGAATATCGTTCACATAATAAATTGGTGTTGTAATATAAAATTTCTTCAAAATAATAACCCTTTTTTCAGTTTAGGCTTGATTTTACCATGAACCGAAAAAAGGGTAAAGGATTATCCCGCAACGTCGATGCCTGGAATGAAAATCGTATCCTGGTCAAGCTGCTTTTTCTTCCGCTTGGCCCAAGTATCCGATGAATAAACAATGAAATCCGTCATAATGATTTTTTTATCCACAACAACCTTCGATGCCTCCATATTTGGATTCATTTTCGTTTCTGGATAACGAATGATAATCGATTGATCTGGAGTTCTATGCGCCAAAGCCTTTTCTTTTTGCTGTATGAGTGAAGGCAAAAGATTCAAATTCGAATCCCTATCAATGTTTAGGTCTGATTTTCTCACAGGCTCTTTTATGAACTCAGGTTTATAAGAATACGCGCCTTGTTTTTCTTTCGATTTTTCGTTTGTCTGCATGACAGGACCCGGAGCGGTATTAGACGCAATACTCACAGGAGCACGATTATCAGGTTGAGGCTGTGTTCTAGGTAGTGCGTTTGCATTTGAACGCCTTGCAGCTTCTGCTTGTGCAATACGCTCTGCTTCAACTCTGGCAGCTTCTCTTACGCCCACACCTCTGGCAAGGGCTTGGATTGTAGCTGCAGCATTGTTTCTTGCAGTTTCAACACGTGCAGCGTCAACTCTAATGGCTTCTAAACGTTCTGCTTCTTCAACTCTGGCAGCTTCTCTTACGCCCACACCTCTGGCAAGGGCTTGGATTGTAGCTGCGGCATTGTTTCTTGCAGTTTCAACACGTGCAGCTTCAACTCTAA
>CAIYWZ010000037.1 GCA_903930075.1 uncultured Alphaproteobacteria bacterium
AGGCCGTTATTCTTGGCTTCTTTCTTCTTTTTTTGCCATATATGACGGCGGTTTGTCATAATTTTGGAGAAATTATTACAAATGATCTACATAAATTTACGTTTTGTTCATCTTTTTGTGAGAGTCTATATAAAATTAAACAAAAGATAAGGATAAACGAAAATGGCATTTTTAAAAACACTCACAACAATCCTACCAGTGATTATTATGATTTCGGGGGGGGGCACTCTAGATGCCAATCCACAAAAGAAAACAGATCCATCGTTAAATCAAAACGTTCCAACTTGCACCACATGGGAAAAATTGGGTAACGATAGGAAAGATGATCATGGTAAAGGGTACATTATCTGGCAAAGAACAATTAGTATCGAGGGAAAACAGCAAATTGAAACACAGGCAGAATATGGCAAGGCTCAGCCTAAATACCCCTGTAAGCCTTTATTCTCGCAGGGTTGGTTTTCACCGAATATAGATGATAGAGCTCCAACGTGTACCCAATGGGTGGCTAAATCAAACAATAAATCTAATGCTCCTCATTCCGGATGTGTAACGAATGTTCAGTGGACAAGAGAGATTACTTGGAATAGCGCAATAAAAGAAACCCAAAAAAAAGAGTATGGTGTTACTAATATTAATTGCAAAGCTCTTACAAATCTTACCCCTCCTCCATCAGACTGTCATTAAATAGCAGAGAATCCATCACTCCATCGAATAGGTCATCTTCTTAAATACTTGAAATTTTTTGAAGATGATTCTAGGAGTTGGCTGCATGGCTATGGGAAAAGATGCTTGTTTCCCCCATGGTTCCCTTCCTGTCATTACCGCCCATGTGTGACGGCGGATGGGGGATGATTTTGGGACAATCATGACAAAAATGGGTGTTTAAAGAAGTTGCTTGCAAATGAGAATTATGTTTTATTGATGGACGTATAGAATAAACGTTTAGGTAAAATATCGTGATAAAATTCTTTGTAATCGCTTTGATGTGGCCTTTTTGTGGATGTGAAGCTGCGGTGATTAAAACCGATAAGTTTGAGGTGATTCAAGATATTCTTGAAATGGCAGATGAGCATACGCTTGTTGTGTTTGATATCAAAGACGTCTTGCTCAAAGCAAATGATCAAATTTTGCAGCATCACAATAAAGATTACCGCAAAAAACTTTCAAAAAATATGAGTGACGAGGTTTATAGTGTTACTCTGCTTCAAAGGGAACTTATTTCCGTGGATGATCGGTTTGTGGGATTGATTGGGAGATTACAGGAAAAAGGTGTTAAAGTGATGGCTTTGACTAGCTGTTTGACGGGGAAATTTGGGAAAATTGATGCCTTGGAAGATATTCGTATGCGCGATATTAAGCAGGCAGGGTATCACTTTGAGAAGTCTTGGGAAAACACTCCCCCTAAAAATTTAGGATATTTATCACAGAAAAAGCCTGATCATTTAACTCTTTTTAAAGAAGGCATCATTTTTGCAAGCAGAGCGCCAAAGGGAGATGCTTTAAAAGCTTTTTTAAAAGGGGAAAAGCATGATTTTAAGAAAGTTATTTTTGTTGATAATAAGAAAAAAAATATTGTCTATATACAAAACGCCGCCTACCAGTTAGGGATTGAGCTTGTTGCAATTCATTATACAGCGGTTGAGAATTCGCCAAAAGAGCCTCTTGATGAAGCTTTGGCGCAGTTTCAATTTGACATGCTGAAAAAAGAGGAGAGGTGGCTCAGGGACAAAGAGGCGATGAAGGCCTTAAAATCTATCGCTCAATCAACAGTTCCACTTGATCCCCAGTGACTTTTACAAAGCCAGGATTGATGTCAAGACGTTGCATCTCTTCCCCGACTTTATATATAATCTCTCCTTTGTGCGTCTGTCCCATAATCATGGCATGATTGGCATAGATTGTGACCATGCCTTGATCCATTAAAAAAGAAGCTGATGTGACTTGCTCTTGGATCATAACTTTATAGGGTGTGCGAACGGTAAGCTTAAATTCTTGCATCAATTAATCCTCTTTATTGATTGTTTCGGGGATGAAGCCGCTGACCTGGGAAGACCAGAGGTCTTTGTAAAGCCCTGGTGTTTTTAGAAGTTCTTCATGGGAGCCGTCTTGGACGATTTTTCCCTCATCAAAAACCAAAATACGGTCCATACATAAAATTGTGGAAAGGCGGTGGGCGATCACCAAGGTTGTAGACCCTTTCATCAGATCCATCAGGCTTGCCTGGATTAAAGATTCGGTTAAAGAATCCAGAGCTGAGGTGGCTTCATCTAGCAATAAAATAGGAGCTTTCTTTAAGATGGCCCTTGCAATCGCGATGCGTTGTCTCTGGCCCCCTGAGAGTTTTGCCCCGCGCTCACCCACATGCGTGTCGTATTTATGTTCCAGTTTTTCCACAAAATCGTGGGAATGGGAGAGTTTTGAAGCGTTTAGGACTTCCTCAAAAGAAGCATCTGGCCGGGCATACCAAATATTTTCCGAGACCGTTCTGTGAAAAAGCGCAGGATCCTGGGGGATGAGGGAGATATAATGTCTCAGGGATTCTTGCGTCACACCCTTAATATCTTGACCGTTAATGAGAATTTTTCCCTCTTCCACATCAAAAAGACGTAAAATGAGATTCACAAATGTTGATTTTCCACTCCCTGAATATCCAACCAAACCGACCTTTTGGCCACTTTCAATGGTGATATTCAAATCATGGAACAGCCCTTCTGGTTTATCATGGTGGAAACTCACCCCCTGAAATTCTATTTTACCTGTCGTGATTTCAAGATTTTTTGCATCCCTTTCATCAACAACTTTGTGCATTTGGGTTGTGACCCGAAGGCCTTGCGTTGTCTTTCCTAAGTGCTCAATAAAATCGGCGCAGTCTTTGGAAAACGTCCACATATTTTCGCCAATAGCACCATTGAGGCCTAAAATGAGCGCAAAGTCGCCAACTGTTGTGTTTCCGGCATGCCATCCTTGAATCAAAAGATATAGACAAATGCCTTCCACGGCCAAAAAAGAAAGTCCCTGAAAAGCCCATATTTTAAGGAAAAACCAATCAAGATTTTGTTCGGCCGTGACTCTTTCATGGGTCCAGCTTTTTGTGTTTTCCATCTCTTTTGGAGTCCTTGCAAAAAGTCTGACCGACATGATGTTGGAGAAAATATCCACAACTTTTCCCGTTAACATGGTTCCTTTTTGAGAGGCGAGGTCCGAAAGATCCTTCCCCTTTTTCCCAAAATAAACGGAAATCCCCAGTAAGCTCAGGGCCCACACTGTGGAAATGCATCCAAATTTATAATCTGATGCAAAAAGTGTTCCGATGACAATAATTAAAAGCAAAATTCGGCTAAAGATCCGGTCTGCAAAAATGAGAATAATCTCGCGCACTCCCATGGCAACATCGTTGATTTTATTCATTAAGCTTCCGGAGAAATTGTTTTGAAAAAACGTATGATCATGTCCTAAAACATGCTTTGTTAAAGAAAGCGTGACTTTTTCTTTCACGGCCGGCCCCATTTTAAGGCAGCAGTAGTCATAAAGTCGGTAAGCCCCAACCACAAAAAATGTCCAAAGAATGACGGTAATTGCAAGAAAGGTGACCTGTCCCAAAGTTTCTTTCCCAGGACCTGCGCTCAAAGAATCTAAAATCAGTTTAATCAGATAGGGGCGCACAGCCGAGTGTATAGACCAAACAAGCCCCACACCCAAAATTAGGGCAATGTAGATCCAAAAAGGTTTGGCCATGTCGTAGATAAATTTATTTAAACGCATTTTTTTCAGGCTTTCTATTAATTTTTCTTTTTACAATTTTGGATCGGATGAGAGGACCCAAAAAAGTTACATCCCTTAAAATATTACAATTTATGGGGATAACCGGAAAGAAAGAAGCAACTGTTGTGAATAGTTACTCGAACTTAAAGCTAATAAAATCCTACCCTTTGACGCGTATTTTGGCAATGGATAAATTTGCTTATATTATTTAACTAAAAATTAAGGTTATTATGTTTATGATGATAACGGTTTAATTTAATGAGGAGAAGAAAATGATGTTTAAAATAATATTTATGAGTGCGTTTATGTTTTTTGGGGTTCAGGCTTTTGGTTCGGAAAAGATGGGGGTGTCTTGCGAAGATATCTCTGAAAAAATTAAAGATGCTGATTTGCAAAGTACTTTTTGCGATATGAAAGGGTACCTTAAATTGGGAGAAAGTCAGCCAGCTCCAAAAAAACCGGTCAATGGAATTAAGAGATTCGGTATCATTCGGAAATATACCGTAGATAATAAACTTCTTGATCTGAAAAACTTAGCAGATGCTTGGGGTGAGCTTAGTCAGGATCACAATGCAAACGAAGCTCAAAAAGAATATGCACAAGCTAAGGCAAGCCATTACAAAGTAAAATATGAAGAATTTGAAAAAGAAGTCGATGAGTATAATTCTCTATCAGCATCAGAAGGAAAAAAATAAGCAAGTTTTAACCTTTGAAAGTTTTTTCAAAAAAAGAGATGAAAAAGCTTGACATAAGGATGATGTAACGATATAAGAACATATTATTATTTTAAGAAAAGGATTTAAGAAATATGTTTGCAGTTGTGAAAACTGGTGGAAAACAGTATAAAGTCTCTAGCAACGATGTGATTATCGTTGAAAAGCTTCCAGGGGAAGCGGGGTCTCATATTACCCTGACCGATATTTTTATGATTGGTGATGCGGATTCTACAATCATTGGAACGCCAACCGTTCCAGGGGCAAGAATCATTGCCGAAGTTCTTGAACAATCCAAGGCTGATAAGGTCTTGATTTTCAAAAAGCGTCGTCGTCATACATATCGTAGGTTTAAAGGTCATCGCCAGGAACGCACCGTTCTTCGCGTTAAAGAAATTCAAAAAGCGTAAGGAGTTTTATTATGGCACATAAGAAAGCCGGTGGTAGTTCTAGAAACGGAAGAGACTCAGCGGGCAAACGCCTTGGAGTCAAGAAGTTTGGTGGAGAAGTTGTAGGCCCAGGAAACATCATTATTCGTCAACGGGGAACAAAATATAAGCCAGGTCTAAACGTTGGCTTGGGTCGTGATCACACTATATTTGCCCTGATTGAAGGACGCGTTGAGTTCAAAAAGAGCTCCAAAGACCGTCCAGTTGTTTCTGTTGTTGCGCAAGCCCAATAGTTTAAATTTTACAAAAGCCGCTTTTGGGTAAGTCAACTTAAAAGCGGTTTTTTTTACGTATAAAAGAAGTCCCATGAAATTCCTCGATCAAGTTAAAATCTATCTCAAATCTGGCAACGGCGGCCCCGGATGTACGAGTTTTCGCCGGGAAAAATTCATCGAATACGGTGGACCCGATGGCGGAAATGGCGGCAAAGGTGGGGATGTGATTATTCAGGTTGTTGAAAACCTGAATACGTTGATTGATTATCGATATCAACAGCATTTCAAAGCAAAAAGCGGCCAAAATGGCATGGGACAAAATCGCTTTGGAAAAATGGGCGATGACGTGGTCCTGCGGGTTCCTTTGGGGACGCAAATTTTTGATGAATTCAAAGAGGAAGTTCTCTACGATTGCGTGACTCCAGGAGAGCGTTTTTCCCTCCTTCACGGCGGAGACGGTGGATTTGGAAACGCCCATTATAAATCCTCCACCAATCAAGCTCCATATCGCCACGATCCAGGCTGGCCAGGGCATGAAATGTGGGTCTGGCTACAGCTTAAACTGATTGCCGATGTGGGGCTTGTTGGCCTTCCAAACGCCGGGAAATCAACCTTTTTATCAAGAGTTAGCCGGGCAAAGCCCAAAATTGCCGACTATCCGTTCACCACCCTTCACCCCCAACTGGGCGTTGTCTACATGGCCGAAGAAGAATTCGTCATCGCTGACCTCCCAGGCCTAATCGAAGGCGCCCATGAAGGTGTGGGCCTTGGCGACCGTTTCTTGGGTCACGCCGAACGCTGCGCAGCCCTCTTGCACCTGATCGATGCCACACAGGAAGACCCTATAGAAGCCTATCACACCATCCGAACAGAACTCGAGCTCTACGGCGAAATTTTAGGCGACAAGGAAGAAACCATCGTCTTTAATAAAATTGATGCCCTGCAAGAAGAAGAACTTGCGCAAAAAATGAATGATTTCGAAGAAGAAACAGGCCTAAAACCCTTCACCATTTCCGCCGTCTCCGGAAAAGGCGTGGATCAAGTGTTGTATAAACTGTTGCAGATTATCCAAGAAAATTGCAAAAAATAATGTTATATTGAAACTTTATCAAAAATCTGTTAAATTTTCTTTTATTGTGACATTAGCCAAGGTTCAAAGAGATGAAAAAATCTATTGGTAGAAAATACGAACTGGAGCTCTTAGAAAATCTTTTTCAAAGAGGTGACGCTAGATTGGTCACGATCAAGGGACGACGTCGCATAGGGAAAAGTGAACTGGTGCAAGAGTTTGCCAAGGGCAAGCGTTTTTTAAAATTTACTGGGACTTCGCCTGACGAACACACAACTGCGCAGTCTGAAAAAAATGAATTCTGTGATCAAATCTCTAGAATTTTCGGGAAACCTGTTGAATATTTTGATGATTGGACGCTTATCTTTTATTCTCTCGATAAGCAACTCACAGATGAACCCGCGATCATTTTGTTTGACGAAATTTCATGGATGTCTTCCAAAGATAGCTTATTTGTTCCCAAACTCAAAAACTGGTGGGATCTTTATTTATCTCGGAGATCAAATTTTATGCTCATTTTTTGTGGGAGTATTTCTACCTGGATTGAAAAAAATATCATCATGAGTAC
>CAIYWZ010000038.1 GCA_903930075.1 uncultured Alphaproteobacteria bacterium
ACTGCCTTTTACGGCCGCATGTCCATGAGGTATACCCTGGATCCATTAATGATTAACGCTTCGGCCAGATTCTTGAAATACATGGGATTCAATGGAAAGCCCCAGGATGTTTACCGAATTCTCTCGTTTACCGGCGGCGTGCCCTTTTATCTGGAGCAAATTGACCCGGCGCTCACGGCTAAAGAGAATATGAAAGCGCTGTGTTTCAAGAGAAATGGTGTTTTGGTAGATGAATTCGATATGATCTTTCACGACCTTTTCAATGGTGAGGCAGTTGTTCATAAAAAAATTCTCGAGATTCTATCGAATGGACGGAAGCTTTTTTCTGTCATTCAAAAGGAATATGGGAATATTTCAGATGAGGATCTTAAAAAATATCTGGACAATCTTGAAGTGTGTGGTTTTATCGCAGAATACGGTCAATACTCTCTCAAAACGGGAAAAGAGCTGACTCAACATGCGTATGGACTGTGTGACCCTTATGTGAATTTTTACCTGCGGTATATTGAACCTAGACGCAGGAAAATCAAAGCAGAAGAATATGACATGGATCAGGACCCTGAAATGGCGGGCTTAGATGGTATTATTGGCCTGGCGGTGGAGATGCTGCTCATCAAAAATAATTCCTTGATCTTTAAAGCAGTCGGCGCAAAACGGTCCCTCGATTATGTCTTTGGCCCCTACCATCAAAAGGCAACCTCACACCAAAAGGCCTGTCAGATTGATTACTTGATTCAAGACAAAGAAAACAATATTTATCTATGCGAATTCAAATTTTTAAGGGATCCAGTTGGAAAAAGCGTAATTGACGCGGTCAAACAAAAGATGGAACGACTGAGTGTCCCCGAAGGCACCGCCTTCCTTCCCGTCCTCTTCCACACCAGCGGCGTGGATAAAGAGGTGATTGATTCCAAATTCTTCTTCCGCATCATTGATATCAGCGAATTTGTCAAAGGTGAGGATGATTAACCCTCTCCCAAAAGATAATTTTTAGCCAAAATTTTCCCTTCCTCAACGGCCGGTTGGTCGAAGGGATCGATGCCCAAAAGGTCTGCCATCAAGACGGTTTCTGCGAAGAAATGCATGAATAATGCGCCGATGGTCTCTTCCCTAAGATCGGGTATTTCAATGATGCGTACGGGGAGGTTTTTGTTTTTCAAGGTTTCGATTGTGGCCATTTCTTCCACCCAAAACAAATCGGCCATTGTTTTTCCCTTTAGAAATGAAGGGGCCAGCGGTTCATTGATGACGATGCCTTTTGCAGGTCTGGGCAAAGAAATAAAGGTGAAAATCTTGTCTTTAGGGCCGTCAAGGTAAAGCTGGATTTGGGAATGTTGGTCGGTTGTGCCTTTGGCGGAAATGGGCGTTGTGCCTTTGCCTTGTTTCCCAAGGCTTTCGCCCCACAATTGGGCAAACCATGATCCAAAAACACCCAAACGATCCGCATAGGGCATCATAACGACCTGGGTTTTGCCTTTCGCAAAATGATGATTTAAAAAGGAGACGCTTTCGCTGGCGCCGGATTTTTCCAAATATTTTCTTGCACCTTCATGA
This sequence comes from uncultured Alphaproteobacteria bacterium, assembly GCA_903930075.1. Taxonomy (GTDB): domain Bacteria; phylum Pseudomonadota; class Alphaproteobacteria; order CAIYWZ01; family CAIYWZ01; genus CAIYWZ01. Next base: position 1,555 of record CAIYWZ010000038.1, read on the forward strand.
ATCTTTTCAGGGGAGAGTCCGAGGAAATGAGCAATCAACATGCCAACACAGGTAAATATACTGTATCTTCCGCCAACATCCTTGGGGTGGAACAGCATTTTGATATCATAGGCCTTAGAAAAATTCCACAATGTGCTGGGTTTATCTTCGGTGATGATGCAAAAATGCTCTTTTAAAGCTGATTTTTCCCATAAATGCATCAGCGTGAAAACCTGCATCAAGGTTTCAGGCGTTTCCCCGGATTTTGAAATGGCAAGGACGCCCACTTCATCGGGATCAAAGGTTTTCATGATTTCATCAAAGGTAGATGGGTCGATGTTATCGAGAAAAATCAGCTCTATATCAGGTGTCCCTTGTGTCAGGCAATCCAAAGTTTGCCCCCCAAGGCTTGATCCCCCCGTTCCCAAAACAAGAATGGTCTCAAACTGCTTTAAATGCTCCGCCGCTTTAAAATCAAAATCACAGTTTAAAAATTGATGGAAAAAAGATAAGTCTCTTTCAGGGGATACTTCGACTATCGGTGCTGGGTAAAATTTTTGATGTAACATGTGGTCAACCTCTTTAACGTTTTATTATCCATTTCTAGATACCATAATCAAAACTGAAACGCACTTATTTTTTAAAGGTCACACATGTTTTATTCCCTCGAGCGTTTTGACATCGTCCTTGTGGACCTCCACCATGCCTACGGCGCCGAAATGCGCAAAGTGCGCCCTTGCGTCATCATCTCCCCAAACGCCCTCCATTATTTAAAAACCTGCATCATCGCCCCGCTGACAAGCACACACCACGATTTTTCCACCCGCATACCCACATATTTCCATGATTTTAAAGGAGAAATCGCCCTAGACCAACTCCGCGCCATCGATTTGCACCGTATTTTACATAAACTAGGGACCCTGGATCCAAAAGAACAAGCCGATCTCCTGGAAGGTTTGCAGAAACTATTTTCGATCTAGAATGAATATCTTGAAGGAACTATCGTTGATATCTATTTACCATAACCGCTACTTAATTTGATCTACTCTTTCTTTTAATTCTTGCTGAAGGCCTTTGGTCGCTCCTATACATGGGAAGAAATCGATACCTATAAGTTTATTGAGCTCAGTTTGTAGATCCTTATCTATAATAACAGTAGCAATATTATTATATCTTGCTTCTTTTGCAGTTAACATACGTTCAGTTCCAGTTGGAAGTACACTTTTGCTAAAAAATAGTTGTGCTTGATGTAAATACTTTTTTTTCTGAGGATTAGATTTTATAAAAGAGCTAAGATTATTTAGATTTATTTCACATAGAAGGATAGATTCTGCTGCTAAGTTCTGTCTTGCTTCTGCTATCCTTTGAGCGATTTTTTTAGGTTTGACATTCTCTTTGCTCGATTGAGAAGTCTTTTCGCTCGATGTTGTTGATCCGCTATGAACTGACCAGCCACCGTCAGATGCCCCACACTCAACCCCTATTAAAATACTCAAAACAACCCATAAATTTTTCATCATTTTCTATCCCCTTTTAATAAACATAATTTAAATATACCCTATAAAAGTAAACAATTGATTAATTTAAATTATTTTTTTTGCTCTAGAAAATTCACCACCTGATCCCGGCGTTCTAAGATTTGAATGAGAAAGCGCCGGTCTTTAGCACCCTCGAAGATGAATTCTAATTTTTTTAAATCCAGACTTTTGAGTGATTCCAATGTTTCTTCGCTGCATTTTTCCGTATATGATTTTTCAAAGGTTTCATCAAAGGCATTGTATTGCCGCCATATGCTGTTTTGATAAACAATGAATTTGAGTGCGCCAAGATATCTGAAATTATCGTAAAATGAGGTTGGTAGCTTTTCTCCAAAACGAGCATACAATCTTTCACGGGAGAGCCCATAAATAATTTCCGGTTCCTCGTCAAAGGGAAAAGGCTTGTCAAAATCATTTGTATCCAATGCGTCGCTATGAACAATTTTCACAAATGGCAGTACACCGTAACGGGCATGTTGAGGCTGGCCAATATTGGCGTTATCAATGGCGACCAGATATTTTCTTGAATCCCATTCATAGGCCAATAAATTCTCAGGGCCACTGTCTCATTGTCCAAAAACGAAATGGAAAAGTTTCAAATCTTCTTTCATTTTCTCATCGACAGTTTTTAAAAATTTGGGATATTCACCAGGGGAAAGCAGATCTATAGGTGTCTTGATATAAAGCTGTAAAGACCCTTGTTTCCCATCAATTTCCCTTAAAACAGTGGGCGGAATATAGGGGAATCCAAGGACGATGGAGGCTCTGTAAGCCGCAACTTCCATTTTCGCATCATCCAAATCGTCCGCTTTAAAAACACCCCGTATGTCGTTTTCAAATGTGATCAAACGCACGCAGGATTGAAAATTGGCCCCTTTATCTTGGGCCTTTAAAAACTCTCCCATGTCTTGATTTTCGAGAATAGGAGCTGTTTCAAGCCACGCGCCCATGTCAAGATGGTGCCAATTTTGGGGATTTTGTATATCGCCCCCCAAGAGAGAATTCATTTTAAGCAACGGGAGGAACAATATTACAAAGATCCACTTTAACTGTTTATTCATATTTCATTTGCCTTTAACGCAATCTCTAAGATGCTCTTGGGCGATGACGTTAACTCTTCAAGCAAACCCGTTTTTTTGAGAAATTTTGGGGAAACAACGGTTGCTATGTGTTGTTTAAGCGTTTCTGCATCGGGTAATGTAATGATTGAGTCAAGGGTTAAAAATTTGACTGCATAAGAGGGTGTATTTAAAGTCAAAAACCCCAAAGCGATGAAAAGGTTAAAAAAGCGGTTCATGGTTTGTATCTCTATTGGTTAAAATATAGATTTTCTTCAATAAGAGTGCCGACGTCCCCTCTTCTGTTGCACAAGATGTGCTACAGTTTCTTGGGTTGCATTTGCTCTTAATTCGTCTAACATCTCCTTGGCTGTTACTCGATAGTCAGGGTTTGCATCCTTGTCCCAAGCAATCTCAAAGTAAATTTGCGCTGCTTTATCTTTCTTTCCTGATTTTTGCAAAACTCCTGCAGTAGAGAGTTTGTAATAATCGCGTATTTCTTTATCTCTGTCAGATTCCAGGTCTGTCAATAGAGACTCACAAGCCTTTGCAGCCTTGTCTTTGTACTTTTCCCCCAATGAAGACAAAGATCCTACGGAGTGGTGTCTTTCCCCCAATGACCCATTTTTATCCAGAGCCATATTCATGTAAGACTCTGCCAATTGATCCGGATCAATATCCAATCGATTGCTTGCCATGACAGCTGATTTTTGGTCGTTCAAAAGTATTGTGAAGATGATAATAAATGTTCTTTTCATTTTTCATGTGTTCCTTAATCTACAAGTTAATCTTAAGATTTTATTATCTGGATTTGGTGTTAGAAATCAAGAGAAAAAGTAAGCCTACAAGAGTTTATTGCGGCTCCCCAGGCACCATAACTAAATATATTGAATCTGAGCAGGTAGTCCTGTTCATTATGATTTAGGGATCGATGTTTTGATCTGAGCCAGCATACTTTGGGAAATCCCTGCAATTTGGCAGATGATGTCATCTGGTATTCCCTTGTCTATCATCCCCACAACCATCTGATCGGCTCTTTCCTGAGCTTCCTGCGCCTTTGCCTTGGCCTCC
>CAIYWZ010000039.1 GCA_903930075.1 uncultured Alphaproteobacteria bacterium
GTGCATACATGATTGATGAAAATTCATAGATGGACATTTTCTGGCTGCCCACAAGCTCAAGAGTTTGATCAATCAGCTGATTCTGAAACTCTGTTGGATAAGAATTGAAATTATAAAATAGAGATTGTTTTTCATTCCAATTCAGTGTCGGTGAATTGAGATATTCCGTAAGTTTGGTCAACAATTCAGGTGCCCTTTCACTGTTCATGAGACAACCTAGAACAGAGGAAAAGTTTGATAGATCAGGCAGGCTAAGAGCATAATCGATCAATTGATTCTGAAACTCTGTTGGGTAAGAATTGAAATTATAAAATAGAGGTTGTTTTTCATTCCAATTCAGTGTCGGTGAATTGAGATATTCCGTAAGTTTGGTCAACAATTCTGGCGCTCCATTACCCGTGAGATATCTTCCAATAGAGGCAAAATTAGCCAGGTCTGGTAGATTAAGGGCATAATCGATCACTTGATTCTGAAACTCTATGGGGTAAGAATGGAAATGATGAAATAATGGTTGTTTTTCATTCCAATCCAACATAGTAGAATTGAGTAAAATCAAAAGTTTATCAAAGAAAGCGGTTTTTTGTTCTGCTGAAATATGATCGATAAAAGAACCATAAAGACCATTAAAAATTTCGGGGAGTGTGACCGCATTATTTTCAATTTCTATAAGCAGATGATCCATAAGCTCTTTCTTCATATATGAAGGAAAACTTCTAAATCCATTCATAAAGAAATTGTTTTTTTCTTTCCACGTAAGACCGGGTGAGCGGATGAGGGTTAAAACTTCCTCGGACAGAACTTTTTTCTTTTCACTCATTATTCCAAACCAATATTCCCAAATAGATGCAGAGTATCCAAATATTTTTCCTGAGATACCTAAAAAATTTTCAGGAGGAATATGTTTTTCTTCAAACTGGTTGCGTATGTGATTAATCAATTTATTTTGTATATCTTGCGAGAATAAATTCAAATTTGAGAATACTGATGCTTTGAGATCCCAATCAATATCTGAATGATCCATCAAATCGATCATTTTATTAATCAATAAAGTTTTTTGGGGACAGTTCCATCCAGTTATTAACGTTAAAGATACTTCAAAAAAAGCTCTAGCTGAAATTTTATTGGTTTCTAAATCGGTTAAAATTTGTTGAATCAAACTTTCTTGGAAATTCTTTGGAAATGACTTAAAAAAACTTAAGAAGCTTGTTTTATCTTGCCAAAGAGTTGATTGTTGATCGATAAATTCAAGAATGCCACCCAAAAACTCCTTTCGTTTGGATTCCCTATTTTCTCCCATAAGTAATAAAGGCAAAGTTTTCCCTAAGGTTTCAAGAGAGAGTTCTTTTTCTTCAAGAGATATAAAAATTTGTTTTATCCATTGATCCCTTGTATTGATATCTGACTTTCCAAAATAATAAAAAACAATGCTTAGGGCATCTCCCGACAATACATTTGGATAAAAAAAGAGTACGCTAGAAAGAGTGAGATCTTGGAAAAAACGGAGCACAGGATTTGTTAGATAAAATTCATAAGGAATCAATGGATAAAATTTCCCCTTGAAAGAATCATTCATTACTTTTATTGTTTGTTGTATAAGACGTTTATTCTCGGGATCATTTGATAATCGTTTAAACATATTTTCTAGTTTTTGTGCATTTGGTTCATATTCCTGTATGATAATTTGTCGGTGGACTGTCTGTTCTTGTTCTACCAAAGGAACTTGCATAATCAATTCTGGGTTTTCGTTTACTCCTAAAAGTTGTCTATCAAGGTCTGCGCTTAACAACTTATTTCCCTGTGATGCAACGATAGAAGCTAAAAGCATGGTCTTTAATTTATTCATTTTCTCTGGTCCTTTACTTGAAATTTTTATTTTAACTTATACTTATTCACTTCTTATATATTGAAAATCAAAACAAAAGCAACTCTTTTTTATGAATATTAAAGAAAAAAATACGCTCTTGACTTCATTGGCCATAAATTACACAATGGGAAAAAACTTTAAAAGAAAGAAGATATCTGGTTCCCGTTGGGTTATGCGAAAAACTGCATACAAAAAGATTAAAAGAATAAAAACAATAATGGATAAGGTCAACAAATGAAAATTGCGTGTATTAAAGAAAAAAAAGAGTATGAAAATCGGGTGGCGATTACGCCATCTGGGGCGGAAAAGCTTATTCAGATGGGGTTTGATGTTGAGATTGAAAAAGGGGCAGGGGAGAGTGCTTCTTTTCCAGATGCGCTTTATGTGGACAAAGGGGTGAAAGTTGCACAAACAGCAAAAGCGGCATTAGATGGGGCAAACCTTGTTTTAACCGTTGCGTCGCCTGAAAAGGAAGAGCTCAAGAATTTTCCAAAAGATGCGGTTTTTATTGGTGTGCTTTCACCATATACACAAAAAGATTTACTCGAAGAATATGCAAATCTTGGGTTATCGGCGTTTTCCCTGGAACTTTTGCCTCGTATTACTAGGGCGCAAAGCATGGATGTTTTATCCTCTCAAAGCAATTTGGCAGGATACCGGGCGGTTTTGGAAACGGCTTTTGAGTTTTCCCGTGGATTTCCCATGATGATGACCGCAGCCGGGACAATACCTCCTGCAAAAGTTTTGATTTTAGGGGCAGGCGTTGCGGGGCTTCAAGCCATTGCCACGGCAAAACGTTTGGGCGCGGTTGTTTCGGCCTTTGATGTGCGCGTTGCGGCAAAAGAGCAGGTTGAAAGTTTGGGGGCCACGTTTATTGCTGTGCCCTTAGAAGAGGCAGGCGATAGTTCTTCTGGATATGCGAAAGAAATGAGCGAAGACTATAAGCGCAAGCAATCGGAGCTGATTGCAGAAACCATTAAAAAAATGGATATTGTGATCACAACGGCTTTAATTCCTGGGAAACAGGCGCCTATTTTGATTACCAAGGAGATGGCCGCATTCATGAAACCAGGTTCGATTATCCTTGACCTTGCCGTTGAAATGGGCGGGAATGTGCAAGGGAGCGAAATTGGAAAAACGGTCAATATCAATGGCGTAAAAATTATTGGAAAGCCAAATCTTCCCTCTTCCATTGCCCAAGATGCCTCCACGCTTTATGGGAAAAACCTGATTACTTTTTTGGCATCGATCTATGACAAAGAGGCTCAAAAGTTTAAAATTGATCTTCAAGATGAGATCATCAAAGCAACGCTGCTCACCCACGAGGGCAAAATCATTCATCCTAACTTTACCGGAGAAAAAGCATGACTTCTGAATTTGAAAAAATAACGCAAAATGTGATTGGCAGTTTGAAAGAGTCAATCGAAAAATTATCTTCTTTATCTAAAGCGGTTAAAAATATGGAACCTGCGGAAGCATTGTCATCTGTTGATCCAGTGATTATGTTTATATGCGGTTTTGCACTGGCCCTTTTTGTGGGATATTATGTGGTGTGGAAAGTAACGCCTGCGCTGCATTCTCCGCTCATGGCGGTCACCAATGCGATTTCCAGTGTGATTATCGTGGGAGGCCTGATTGGCGCAGGGGCCGCTGCTTCCGCAGTTGCCAATACGTTTGGGCTTCTTGCGGTTTTTCTGGCATCCATTAATATTTTTGGTGGATTTGTGGTGACCATACGTATGCTTGAAATGTTTAAGCGTAAACAATAAAGGATTAGAAAAATGACGAATTTTCAAGCTATTTTATATTTAGTATCAGGTATTTTATTTATTCTCTCCCTTCAAGGATTGTCTTCAGCAGATACCTCCAGGCGGGGAAATCTTTTTGGCATGGTGGGAATGGGGATTGCGATTTTAACAACCTTTCTCTCTCCAAAAATTTCCCATTATTTCTTAAGTTTTCTGGCCATTGCCGCAGGGGGAGGTGTTGGGACGTTTATCGCAAGAAACATCCCCATGACAGCTTTGCCTCAACTTGTGGCCGCATTCCATTCTTTGGTGGGTCTTGCAGCCGTTTTTGTGGCCGCCTCTGCTTTAAATGCGCCAGGGAGTTTTGGGATTGGATCTGCCGCTTCTATCCATACATCAAGTCTTTTTGAAATGGGCCTGGGCGTTGCCATTGGTGCGATTACCTTTACCGGATCCATTGTGGCTTTTGGAAAGCTTCAAGGGTTAATTAAGGGAAATCCTTTGCAATTTGCAGGCCAACATATGATCAATGCAGCTCTGGGGGGAGGAATTGTCTTATTCCTATTGCTCTTTATGCTCACACAGTCTTCATTTGTATTTTGGGTTTTGGTCTTGCTTTCCTTTGCTTTGGGTTTCCTTCTCATCCTTCCCATTGGTGGCGCGGATATGCCCGTGATTGTCTCCATGCTCAATTCCTATTCAGGATTTGCAGCAGCAGGCATTGGTTTTACCTTAGGGAATATGCTGCTGATCATCACAGGAGCCTTGGTGGGTGCATCCGGGGCGATTTTGAGTTACATTATGTGTAAGGGCATGAATCGCTCGATCATCAATGTAATTTTAGGCGGGTTTGGATCAGGAGCCTCGGCTGTTGCATCAAGCGCAGCTGAAAACACACGGCCTGTCAAAGCTGGAAGCGCAGAAGATGCCTCTTATATTTTACAAAACGCAAGATCTGTCATCATTGTTCCAGGATACGGAATGGCGGTGGCGCAAGCTCAGCACGCTTTGCGGGAAATGGCGGATAAACTTAAAGCCCAAGGCATCAAGGTCAGCTACGCGATCCATCCCGTTGCCGGCCGTATGCCAGGTCACATGAACGTGCTTTTGGCCGAAGCCAATGTCCCATATGACGATGTTTTTGAACTCGAAGACATCAACAGCGATTTTTCTTCCTGCGATGTGGCCTTTGTCATCGGCGCCAACGACGTGACCAACCCTGCTGCCAAAACAGACACGACAAGCCCCATCTATGGCATGCCCATTTTGGATGTGGAAAAAGCCAAAACCGTCCTTTTCGTCAAACGCTCCATGGCTTCAGGTTATGCAGGCGTTGAGAATGAACTGTTTTACAGGGATAATACGATGATGCTCTTTTATGACGCAAAAAAAGTGTGCGAGGAAATCTCCAAGGCGCTTTAAGATTTAAGTATTTACATTTTTGAAAGAATGCAGTACTTTTGGGATGTGAAAAACAAGAAAATAATGGAGAATAAAAATGTTAAAAGTTGGAGATACGGCGCCTGATTTTTCGGCCCTTGCTGATGATGAAACGACGGTGACTTTGTCTGCGTTTAAGGGCAAGTCTGTTGTTCTTTATTTCTACCCCAAAGACGATACGCCCGGGTGCACGATTGAGTCCTGTGATTTTAGGGATTCTTTATCGAGATTGCAAGGGGGTGATGTTGTTGTTTTGGGGGTTTCAAGGGATGATGTCAAAAGTCATCAAAAGTTTAAAACAAAATATAGCCTAAACTTTCCTTTGCTGGCAGACACAGATGAAAATATTTGCACTCTTTACGATGTGATTGTGGAAAAAAATATGTTTGGCAAAAAGGTCAAAGGCATTGAACGTTCGACATTTTTGATCGATACACACGGAAACATCAGCCATATCTGGAGACCCGTCAAGGTTGAAGGTCATGTTGATGAAATTTTATCAATACTTAATAAATAGGAGTAAGAATTTATGGATCCACATGCAGCAAAATATATCGGGGCAGGCTTTTGTATGATCGCGCTTTTGGGCGTGGGCATCGGTCTTGGAAATATTTTCTCAAGCCTGATTGCCGCCATCGCGCGCAACCCTTCAGCCAAATCTGAGGTTTACCCGGTCGGTCTTTTGGGATTTGCGGTCACGGAAGCTGTGGCGATTTTCGCGCTTTTAATTGCATTTATCATTCTGTTTGTTGCGTAAAATATGCCCCAACTTGACGTTGCGACTTTTCCTTCTCAGCTTTTTTGGCTCTTTATCTGCTTTGGTATAACATATCTTGCGCTCAAATTTTGGCTGATCCCGCGCATCGAGCGTATTCAATCCATGCGTGAGCTTAAAATTGAAAGATCTTTCGAAAAAGCAAAATCGTGCCAGAAACAAACGGCATTTTTGATCAAGGATTATGAAGACATTTTGAAGGAAGCCAAAGATCAGGCCACAGAAATTATTATTTCAACGCATAAAAAAAACCAGACAGAGCGGCTGGAACTTGAGCATGAAATCAATGGATGGCTCAAAGAAGAACTCAAAATCATTGAACAGAAATTAGACCGTGAAAAAGAAATCAATGAGGATGATATCAAAGAAGCGGTTGAAGAAATCACATCGGTCATTGTCGAGCAACTCAAGCAACATCAAAAATCCGTTGATTTAACACAAATCATTGAAAAAAAGGTGATCCATGGGTGAGCCGGAATTTTGGGTTTTTGTTGCCTTTGTTGTCTTTTTTGGGGCGATGTATTCCTCGATCAAAAATGCAATTTTAGGTTATTTAGACAGCAGCATTTCGTTTTATTCTAAGATGATTGAAGATTCGGACAATTTGTGCAACACAAATATTGAACTTTTGAGCCTTGCCCAGGAAAAACGCAACGTGGCGGAAGAAGAGAAAAGAAAAATCGTCTCTCATGCAAAAAATGAGGCGAAAAGAATTGAAAAACTTCTTCAGGAACAGCGCGTTAAATTACTTCATCATGGGGAAAATTTACTGCAAAAGCGCTATGAACTGGGTCTTCGAGAAATTGAAACGCAGCTTTATAAAAATATTACCTTTAAAGCGATCGAAAAAGTGAAGTCAACTTTTTTACAAAAATCAAATTAACATTAACACTAAATTAAGGAAATCAAATGCAATATGTTTATGTCATGAAGGGGTTACGTAAAGTTTACCCCGGCGGAAAAGAAATTTTAAAAGATACCTGGCTGTCGTTTATCCCGGGATCAAAAATTGGAATTATTGGCCCCAATGGCGCGGGAAAGTCAACCTTGCTCAAGATTATGTCAGGGATTGATAAAGAGTTTTCCGGGGAAGCGTGGGCAGCAGATGGCGTAAAAATTGGGTATTTAGCCCAAGAACCTCAGCTGGACCCCAAGCTCAATGTTGAGCAAAATGTAATGGAAGGTGTGATTGAGATTAAAACAATGCTTGATCGATTTGAAGCAATTAGCATGAAGTTCGCAGAAGAAATGACCGATGACCAGATGAACGATCTGATTACGGAACAAGGAGAATTGCAGGAAAAAATTGACCTTGCAGATGCCTGGGACATTCAGCGTAAACTTGGCATTGCCATGGATGCCCTGCGTTGCCCTCCAGCAGACGCGGAAGTTTCCACGCTTTCGGGAGGCGAAAAACGCCGTGTTGCTTTGTGCAAATTATTACTCTCTAACCCCGATATTTTGCTCCTTGACGAGCCCACAAACCATTTGGACGCTGAATCTGTTTCCTGGCTTGAGAGATATTTGCAAAACTATAAGGGCACCGTTGTGCTCATTACCCACGATCGCTATTTCTTGGATAATGTTGTGGGATGGATTTTAGAAGTTGACCGGGGACAAACCGTTCCCTTTGAAGGAAACTATTCCGCCTGGTTAGAAGCCAAACAAAAACGTCAAGCATTAGAGGAAAAACAAGAAGCCTCCCGCCAAAAAACATTGGACAATGAGCTTGAATGGGTCAGACAATCGCCAAAGGCAAGGCAGGCAAAGAGCAAAGCCAGGGTTAGCGCCTATGAAGATTTGCTCGCTCAAGCGCAGCGCGATGTGGTCGAGACCGCCCAAATCACCATTCCGCCTGGGCCAAAGCTTGGGAATAACGTGATTCAAGCCGAAAATGTGTCTAAAGGATTTGAAGACAGGCTCCTTATTGAAAATTTAAGCTTCAAACTCCCACCAGGGGGCATTGTGGGTGTCATTGGACCCAACGGGGCTGGAAAATCAACGCTGATTAAAATGTTTACCGGCCAAGAAACCCCGGATTCGGGCAACGTCAAAATTGGCGAATCGGTCAAGATGTCCTATGTGGATCAATCAAGGGATGCTCTTAATGACAATAAAACCGTTTGGGAAGAGGTCTCTGGCGGAAACGATGAAGTGATGCTTGGAAAAAGATTGGTTCCTTCACGGGCCTATTGTTCTTGGTTTAATTTCAAAGGCAGTGATCAACAGAAAAAAGTTGGCATTTTATCAGGGGGAGAGCGCAACCGCGTGCACCTGGCCCGTATTTTAAAATCAGGCGCCAATCTTTTGTTCCTGGACGAGCCCACCAACGATTTGGACGTGGAGACACTGCGCGCTTTAGAAGAAGCATTGCTCAATTTTGCCGGTTGCGCCGTCATCGTCTCCCATGATCGCTGGTTTTTAGACCGCATTGCAACGCATATTTTGGCCTTTGAGGGCGATTCCCATGTGGAATGGTTCGAGGGAAATTACCAAGATTACGAAGCCGATCGCAAAAGACGTTTGGGGATGTCCGCAGACCAACCCCACCGTATTAAATACAAGCCTCTTGTGAGGTAGAGCGCCTCTTTTAAAAATGAAGGGGCATGAATCAATATAAGAGTTAAAGGATAAAAAAATGAAAAGCTCTCTTGTTTTAATCGCCATCATGCCCTTTCTTTTTGGATGCAGCAGTAGTACATCCTCAAACAGTGTCACAGACACAGCCAGCAGCGCAAGCCTGCCATCCAAGCCTGCATCAACATCTACATCACCTCTTGAAAATCTAGGGCCTGGGGAAACTAAATTGGGGGTAGCAACATTGGGGCAATATGTAGATGACTTAAAATTCACATCTTATAAAGTCAATAAACTTTTGAGCGTTGGACTCATGGATCATGCTGTAAATCACGGAATTTTCATGGATTATGCAGACCAAAAAATCGAAGTCATCCAGGGAAAGGCCCAAGATTACACAAGCATAAAAGTCACGGGAACAGTCCCTTTGGGGGTCTCATTTGATCTTGGAACCGTCAAAATATCCCCGCAGGGAAAGCTTTTTGGAAGAGTCTTGAATCTGGGTGGTGCTTCTTTATTTGAGTCAGGTCTTGAATTTCTCTTAAATGCAAAACTGACCAAAAATGCATCCTCTTCTGTCTCTTTTTCCCATACAGAGCATCATTTTGGGGCTAACAACAAATTCATGATCGAAATCTTAGGAAACTTTTAAGTTTTTCTTTAAATTTTGGAATTTGTCCCACTTGGGCAAGTCTTTGATCGAGCTTTTCTTGGGTTTTGATGAGGTCTTCTGACGTGTCTTCTAAAAAGGTGAAAAACGTTGATGTGTAGACGCCGGCCAAAAGGGCGCGTTTGGTGTAGAAGTTATGGTCCAGGGACTTGTCCCCTGCCCAAAACCATATTTTATCGATGATTTTGTAGAGAAAACCTGGGCCTTTTAAGTTTTTTAAAAGATAGTAAAAGAGGGCTTTTTCGGCTTTTTTGTATGGGGAGAGGACGCCGAATCTTGTCATGAGGGCCAAGCGGATTTTTGCAAATGTTTTAAGCTCATTTATATCTTTTTTTTCAAGTTCACAAAACGTTTCTTTCAGGGTCCATTCAAAATAAACCGTTGCCGCATGGAAAAGACCATCGGGGAATATCAGCTCAAATTCGGGATGCTCAAAAGCCTCCAAGCACCAGCCTTTTTCCGAAATTGCGTCCATGGACTTAAATAAAAATTCTTCTTGTTTTGTCATTATGTAATATCCTCTAATAATATTTGTCTTTCTGGAGCAAGTAAGGGAGATCCCCGCAAAACTAAAGTTTTGAAGATGATCGGTATCGGGAAAAAACGATAGCCAACTAAAAGTGTAACTATAAACGCATAAAAAAACTAGAAAATTCTTTCAAAAAAGTGTATAATTATCTTATAAATTAATTATAGGAGAGCTTTAAAATGGCAAGATATTTAGACCCCTCAAATGATTATGCGTTCAAGAAGCTGTTTCGAGATAAAGATCGGTTGCTGGATCTTTTGAATAATATTTTTAAAGTTACAGATGGGCGGAAGATTGTTGATCTTGAATATGAACCCTTAGAAATGATGCCTTTGGATGCTCAGGGAAAAAAAGTTTTGTTTGATCTGCGCGTGAAAGATGAGACGGGGAAAACATATGTTGTGGAGATGCAGCGTAAAAATACTTTTGATTATCTCGACCGTGTGCAATTTTATGGCTCCCGCATATCAGCCGATCAGTTGCAAGCGGGGCAAGCATATAAACGCTTACTTCCTGTGATTATTATTTCTTTTATTGGCGGAAAACTTTTCCCCGATGAAATTGACTGTATCAATGAACATATTTTGGTTGAGAAAAAAAGTCAGAAGCAGTTTTTATCCAAGATAACCTACATTTTTATTGAACTTGGAAAAGTTGATAAAACAAAAGTGGGGGATGATGTTAACGGTTGGCTCCACCTTTTAACCTGCGCTGCCACTGAAAACATTGTTCCACCAGAAATTCACAATAAAAACATCCTGTGTGCTTATGAAACCTTAGAACAATCTTTATGGAGCCCTGGAGAACTCGATTATTACGTTAGAGTTACGCTTACGCAAGATATGGAAGACGCGATGCGTCAAGAAGCAATTGAAGAGAGCCTAGCAAAAGGAAAAGCGGAAGGCCTTGAGGAAGGAAAAGCAGAAGCAAAACGGGAAATTGCAAAGAGATTAATTTCTTTGGGACTTCCAGATCATATCGTTTTAGAAAGTTCTGAAATCTCTCCTGATGAACTTGCTGGGCTTAAAAAAACAACACTTTAAAGAAAGAATAAAAAAATGAGTATTAAAATTGCAGTCATCGGTGCCACGGGCATTGTGGGATCTATTTTTCTTGAAATCTTGTCGGAATCGGACATGAAAATTGAGCGGGTGGATGCTGTTGCGAGCAGCGTGGGGTCTCATGTGTCGTTTGGGGATAAAGATGTTCCCGTTCAGGCGGTGGAGAGTTATAATTTTTCCAGCGTGGATGTTGTGATTTTTGCAACGTCAGCCGATATTAGCCGTATTTATGTGCCCAAAGCTTTGAAAGCTGGGTGTTTTGTGATTGATAAGTCTTCTCTTTACAGATTAGAAAAAAATATTCCTTTGGTTGTTCCAGAAGTCAATGGGGATGATGTGGATTGGGAGGTGTCAAAACTCATTGCAAACCCCAATTGTATGACCACGGCCATTGTCATGGCGCTCAAGCCCCTTCAGACGCTCTCTTCTATAAAACGTGTTGTTGCAACGACGTTTCAATCTACCTCGGGCGCGGGGAGAAAGGCCATGGATGAGCTTTTTCAACAAACCAGAGGTGTTTTCATGGGGTCCGATCCCACTCTTGAAAGTTTCCCCAAACAAATCGCTTTTAATGTCATTCCACAAATTGATGATATTGATGAAAAATCAGGGGATACGGAAGAAGAAAGAAAAATCAGTGCGGAAGCGCAGAAAATTTTGGGAACGCATGATTTGAAAATAACAGCCACATGTGTGCGCACGCCCGTATTCATTGGTCATTGCGCGGCTTTAAATATTGAATTTGAAGATGACCTCGGGGTGTCTCAAATCCGATCTGCCCTGAAATCTTTCCCTGGTGTTTTGGTGATGGATAAACGGGAAGATGGTGGATATATCACGCCCCAGGAAGCCTCTGGAGAAAATGAAGTTTTTATCAGCCGCATTCGCAAAGATCAAACCCAGGACAATACAATCAACTTATGGCTGGTCTGTGATAATTTAAGAAAAGGTGCCGCGCTTAATGCATATCAGATTTTAGAGCGGATTTATGAGGAAAATTTTATTCCAACAGCTTCTTAAAAATTTCTTTGGCAAGGGGAGCTGCAACTTTTGACCCCGAGCCGCCGTGTTCCACAACCACAACCACGGCGTATTTTGGATTTTCGCTGGGGCCATATCCTGTGAAAATAGCATGGTCTTTGTCTGCCCAGGCATGATGCCCCGTGCGGTGAAGATTTGAATTCCGCTCTTGCATGGAAATTCTTTTGACCTGAGATGTGCCTGTTTTACCTGAATATTTGACTGTTTCAAGTTTAGACGCATATCCCGTTCCAAAGGGGTGATTGACAACGGCTTCCATGGCTTCTTGAATACTTTTTAGATTTTTTACATTTAAATCCTCAAAAACCAAAGGATCTTTTTGTAAAATAGAGGGGGCAACCCTTTTTCCCGTGGCAAGGCGCGCGGTCATTTGAATTAGTTGTAGGGGGGTTGATAGGACATAACCCTGCCCAATGCTCGAGAGAATCGTATCATAGACTTTCCAAGAATCTTTTTTGACTTCTTTTTTCCAGGCTTTAGACGGAACAAGTCCTGACCTTTCCCCTTGGAAATTTAAGGGTGTTTTTTCGCCAAACCCAAATTTTTCCGCCATTTTTCCAATACGATCAATTCCGACTTTTTGAGCGAGCTCATAAAAATAAACATCACAGGACTCGGCAATTGCACTCTTCATATCCATAGAACCATGTCCCCAGGATTTATGACAATGAAAAACATGATTCCCCACAGTGATTCCTCCGGAACAAAAATGTGTTTCATGGGGGTCAATTCCTGCCTCTAAGGCGGCCAATGCGACAATCATTTTAAATGAAGACCCAGGCGCGTATAACCCGCTGGTGGCCTTATTGGTTAAGGGATGATAGGGGTCATTGAGCAATTCCCTCCACTGACTTTCCAGGATGCCATCTTCAAAAAGGTGAGGATCAAAGGAAGGATAGGACACAAGCGCTAAAATCTCCCCTGTTTTGACATCCATCACCGCAGCGCAAGCACTTTTATGGGGGGAGAGTAACTGGTAAATAAAAAGCTGTAAATCTGCGTTTAACGTTGTTTTTATCACTTCCCCAGGAAGGGCGTCTTTTTTTTCTAAAACCCTGACCACCTGCCCAGCGGCATTATTTTCAATTTCTTCCATGCCTGGTTTTCCAAACAATGAATCTTCATGAAGCAATTCTAGGCCCGTTTTCCCAACGCTCACACGCCCTAATTTCACAAAATAGGCTTCTTTTTCTTTTGCAGGGGACCCCACATATCCCAAAACATGTGCTCCGGCTTCTTTTAAGGGATAAACTCTTGAGGTGCTTTGGATGATCTCTGCGCCAATATTTTCAACAAATGAAAGCTCTAATTTGAGCAAAGCGTCTAATTCAAGGTGTTTTTGCACGACAATGGGCGTCATCGACCTTTTGCCGAGCTTTTGATAGGATTGTAAAATACGTTTTTGGTCTATTCCTTCCAATGACAACACATCCAAAGAATTTTGAATATTGCGCACATATCTTGGGATTAACGTGAGGCGATAATCTTTTTGATTTCCTGCCAGAATCCCCCCATCCTTGCCCACAATCTCTCCCCGGGGCGGGATAGAAAATTTGACATTGATTCTATTTTTTTGAGCCAAACTGTGATATTTATCTCCTTCAAAGACCTGCATATAAAAAAGCCGGATCAGAAGCAAAAAAAATGCAAACATCGCCATCATCCCAAAGGTAAAAATCCGCGTTAGCCTGCGCTGTTCATCAAGAATACTAAAGTTCATTATTTTTACGTCCGTCATATGTTCTCGTTAACATAATCCGAATACAAAAAAGCCTCCACAAAATAATGATCATGGAGGCTTTTTTTTATTCGAATTTTGGAGGCCTGGTCATCAGGTCTTGTAAGGCTTTTTCAGGATTGATTTTTTCGGTCAAGATTTGATGAACAGCCTGTGAGATCGGCATGAAGATATCTTTTTCTTTGGCTTTTTTGATGACGGCTGAAACGGTAAAGACGCCTTCTTTCACGCCCTTTGAGGTATCCATCTGTTTTTCTCCAATATGAAGGCCCAGGGAAAAGTTTCTTGATTTTTCGCTTGTTGCGGTAAGTATCAGATCCCCAACGCCAGATAAGCCCATGAATGTTTTTTCCTTTGCCCCGTAGGCTGTCCCAAAGCGGACGATTTCTGCAAGGCCTCTTGTTAAAAGAGCAGCTCTTGCATTTTCACTTCCCCCCAGCCCCGTGAGAATGCCGCTTGCAATGGCGATGACGTTTTTTAGGGCTCCTCCAATTTGAACGCCCAAAGGGTCATGTTGGAGATAGGTGCGGAATGTGGTGTGGGAAAAAATATGGGACCAAAAAAGACTGTTTTTATCATTTTTTGAGGCCAGCACCGCAGCGCAGGGGAGTTTTTCCATGACTTCTTCTGCAAAGGTTGGACCAGAAAGAATGGTCCACGGAACATTTGGCAGAAATTCTTCGACGACGTCAGATTGAAAAAGACCTGTTGTTTGTTCAATGCCTTTTGCCGTGATCAAAAGAGGTTTTTCCCACGTTATTTTTTTCAACACTTCTCTGCTGGCTTGGGCGGGAACGGCAAGAATCAGAGCATCGCAAAGGGATAGTTTTTCCAGATCAATTTCTCTGCCAAAAAAGGAAGGTGTGTGGCCTGTTCTTGATATGACGTCCGCAAGTGCAGACCCCCAAGCTCCTTGTCCAATGATTGCAATGTTCATCTGCGCAGCTCTTCTAAGGGCCAGCGCGGGCGTGGGGGAAGGTCTAAAGAGTCTATAAAGCCTTCTTTGAATCTCTCAATGCCGGCCCATGCAATCATGGCGCCATTATCTGTGCATAAATTTAAAGGGGGGGCGACAAAGCGCAAATCGTAGTCATTGGCCAATCTTTCAAGGGTGGCTCTGATGGGTTTATTCGCCGCAACTCCCCCTGCAACAACGAGGGTTTTTAAGGCAGGGTACTTATTTTTTACCACCAAAAGAGCATTGGACAAGCGATCGCAGATCACATCACAAATTGTTTTACCAAAACTTGCACAAAGATCGTATAAATCTTGATTTTCCCAAACAGGCTTTTCTTCAATGAGTTCCTTGACGGCGGTTTTAAGTCCCGAAAGTGAAAAATCACATCCTGGTTTTTTATAAAGAGGTTTGGGGAGCTTAAATCTTTGGTCATCACCTTTTGATCCTAATTTTTCAATAATGGGTCCACCTGGATAATCAAACTTCAAAAGTTTGGCGGTTTTATCAAAGGTTTCACCAATGGCATCATCGATGGTAGAGCCTAAGATTTCATAATTTCCAACACCATGAGTGATGAGAATTTGTGTATGTCCTCCTGAAGCTAAGAGTAAAAGGTAAGGAAATTCAATATCTTCGCATAATCTGACAGTTAACGCATGGCCTTCTAAATGATTTACCGCGATATAGGGTTTATCTAAGGCAAAACTCATGGATTTGGCAACCATGGTTCCAACAATAACGCCTCCAATGAGTCCAGGGCCTGCGGTTCCTGCGATACAAGATATATCTTGGGATGCAATACCAGATAGGCTAATACACTCTTTGACCAAACTTTCAATTTTTTCCATGTGAGATCTTGCGGCAATTTCTGGAACAACGCCTCCAAAAACTTGATGCTCATCAATTTGTGAATAGGTTAAATGACTTAAAATCTTTTTCTCATCTGTCACCAGTGCAACAGATGTTTCGTCACAGCTTGTTTCAATTCCTAAACAAATCATCACGTTTTTGGTTTTTCCTCCGGGTTTTGAATAGAAATGATATGGTGCGGAGAGGGCATAATAATCCCCAAGGACTGGAATTTTTTCTTAATGAATCTGTTGAATTCTCGTCTCACTTTAAATTGCTCTCCCGGCTTTGTTTTTATAAGTCCATGAATTTCTACACCTGAATCATTAAATTTGTCAATACCTTTAATATCTATGGGAGCCAAAATAAGCTTGCTATATTGCTTATCTTTCATCATTTCATTTGCCGTCTCTTTGATGACATCTATGATATAATCGGTATCATCGTTATAATCAACCGTTAATGTAATAAAGGCACAGGCATAATCACGGGTCATGTTGGTGAGAATTTTAACTTCTCCAAAGGGAATTGTATGCACACTTCCGTAATCATCCCTTAATCTTATAGCCCGAATCGTTACACTTTCTACCATTCCTTTTTTACCATCGATATCAACAATATCATTGACGGCAACGGCGTCTTCTAAAATGATAAAGAATCCGCTAAAGATGTCTTTGATTAAGTTTTGCGCACCAAAAGAGATGGCAACGGACACCACAGCCAAGCCTCCAAGCATCGGTGTCGTATCCACGCCTATCCCTGATAAAAATACGAAAATCGTAATGGCGCCTAGGAAGCAAAATAGAATATTGTGTATGATTGGAATGAGCGTTCGAATACGCGCACTCATGGATTTTCCTGTTTTGATTGCTTTTTCATCTTCTTTTTCTAAATATTTTTCTATAAAAACATCAAAACTCACCCATATCATATAGGAGACAAAAGCCATCAATAAGGTTCTAAGTATCCCATTAATAACAGGATAAACATTATTACGGTCGTCTAAAAATAGATTGATCAAGTTGATTTTCCAAAATAAAAATTGAACATAGATCGCAAAGATATAAATCAAAAAAATAATCATATTTTCAAGAATATGTAGATTATGATAAAGTCTTGAATGTAGCCTTGGCCAATGTTTTGAAAATAAATGATCAAAATACATTTTTTGATATTTCTCTAGAGAATTTATGCATAATCTTGCGATAAAAAATATGCCTAAGGATATTCCGATGTGAATCATTAAATAACGAAATTCGCCGATTTGAAAAAAAATCACGAGATAGAAAGAGCAAACGCCAATAATCAAAGGGATATGCCATATTTGAGAAAAAATATGAATGAGTTCATGGTGTGCTTTTTCTGGGTAACTTGTGTCAGGAATAAAAATTCTCTCAAGAAATTTTTTAAAAAGAGAGCGATTTTGTAGTATGAAATACACAATTTGAATCGTAACAATCAATCCTAAAATCTGATTGAATAAGTTACTCACCTGTTTGGGAAGCCCAAGTTCTTGCATGGAGAGAATAACAAAATAGAGCCAAAGCCCCCAGCCCGTGACCTTTATTAGCCAGGCATAAATTCTTTTGGCAAGGCTATCTGAAAGCGCGATCATGCGTTTGTTTGAATATTTTGGTGAAAGAACGGCTTTAATGCACATATGGATGATTTTTATAATGAGCCCTCCCACCAGAAGATCTAAGAGTAGAGAATCCATCGGCTGGCTTAGCATCATAAATGAGGCTGCTGTATATGTTCCTATTGCAAAGAAAATATAAGGAATTGTCCACAAAACAATTTGTACGATTCTCTCTAGTAAAAAGATGAGTTTTATTTGGGTTCTGATAGAAGATAAAAGTTTTTTTGGATAGTTAAGTACGACCTTTGTTCCCCATCCAATCATCAAACCTATGGCAACAGAAACAAGAATAATCATCAAAGGGTGTCCCCATTTATTCCATGGGTCTCTTTTTGATTCCATCTCAAGCCATTTTCCCGCACTTGTAAATTCCGATGCGAACTCTATCAGATGAAAAATATCACTTCCAGTTTTTTTCATTTCTTTGAGCATAAATTTCCATGCTTCTTGAACATAATTGATGTCTTCTGGTTCTTTTTCTTTTCGTAGGGCAATCAGAGCTCTGACTTGAGAGACAAGCTTTCCATGTTCAATGGGGTCTTCTAGAGATTTAAGGAGAGTCTTTAAATCGTGTAAGTAAAAATTTTCCACCAAATGGGGCAGGCGAGATTTTTCTCCTTTAGCATTTTCTCCTTTAGCATTCTCTTTATAGGGCTTATCGGTGTCTTCCTCTTTAGCTTTCTTTTGATCAAAAATGCCTTCAAATGATTCAACGCTCATGGCCAAGGATGGGCTTAGATTAAAAAAAAGATGCAAAAAAAACAAACTTAAAATAATTTTTAGTTTAATATGTAACTTCAATATTTTTAATCTCCCCCAATAAATTTAGTCTTCTGTTAATACTGACAAATAAATATAAGATAAACAATGGATCTTTTGATAATCCTTTTTTGAGTATATTATCATAGATGGAAAGAAAAGTATGAGGAATATCTGGTGAGACTCACGTTTTTTATGATTATATTTTTAATCTCCCCCATTTTTGGGGCAGATAATTTTGATGTACGTCATCTCTTAAATCATAGGGTTCCAGAAAATTTAGAATATTTTTTTGAACATCAATCTTTAGAGGCAAAAAAAGCATTGATTCAAAAATATTCATTTAACCCCAAATTAATTCATTTTTTAGGAGCATTTTTAAACCGTAAGATGCTCTATGAAAATTTCCCGTATTTTTTTCATGTGATTGTCGCAAGATATAAGTTAATTAATCGTTTAGATACCAGTGATCCTTTGATGTCTCTTGAGGGATTAGAAGATCAAAAACTGATCGTTTTTGCACTTATGGATATTTTGCAGGATGTTCGCAATGAAGTATATGAAAGGAAATATGCCTTGGTTTCTCTAAAAACACATCTTGGGAATGTTTTAGATGAGCTGTGCCATGAAATACTCGATCAGACAAAACCAACAGATATCCACGATCTAGTTTTTCGCACAGGTATTGTATTGGATTTTAAAAATCGAGAAATGTATCCAGAAATCGTCATCAGGCATCAACAATATCTAGGAAATATCAAAACCTTCTTAAAAACGATGTTTCATGAACATAAAAAAATTGATGAATCTCTTCGCAAAACACTGGTTGATTATTTGATTAAAATGAGTGAATTTTCACAAGATTTACAAATAAGCATGATGGAATTATTTAGAAAACTAGATGATCATGTGGAAGAAAAAGTATGGATTTCAAAGAAACTTCTGATATATTCCAAAGATCAATGGATTCGGTTGGGTCATTATGACTTGAATCAAGAGGATATTAACACGAATATATCTTTTATAAACACGAAAATTTATCATGATATTTTTGATATTCCAACATTGCTTTCCTTGATCAGAACATTGCTCTATTTTGATCCCAATATGGCAGATAACTTAATTTTTTGCTTAGCAATTATTGAAAATACCCCATATGTTCAAGATCCATATAAGATTTTTGTAACAGAAATTCTGAATGCTTTCAGGAATGGTAGTTTTACCTATGATTTTAAAACATCTGTTGATATCTTGTGGCAAGATTAAGATATATTTTTTGACATGTAATATATCTTTGAAGTGTGCGCATAGCCTGCGCGGGCAAAATCAACTGCAAAACCTAACTTCTCATAAAATTCTTTTGCACCCTGGAAGCTCATTGTGGAAACGGTTGAAAGAGTACATCCATTTTCAAGACCCCAAGTTTCTATGTGCTCCATCAGGGCTTCCCCAAATCCTTTTTTCCGGTAATCCGGATGCACCCAAAGCTGATCCGTATAAATGGCCCCAAATACAACTGATCCATTGGCTCCTGCAATGATTTTTCCATTCTCGCGGATGAAGAATGCAAACGGATAGGCGGATCCAAATTCTAGAGTTTCCTCGTTAATTTTTTGGGTTAAAAACTCGGTATCTGCGATACTCGGGGAAGATTCATATTCAATTTTCATCTTTTTTGCTCATTTCTACAAGTTTATCAAAATCTGACATATACAGTTGATCTTGAACGATGCGATATTTTTCAAATTCTTCTTGAGCTAACGCCACAGCAACTTCATGGGATATTTTTCCTAAATTTTCAAGAATTTCTTGATCGTTAAATTTTAAAAAAGCATCTAATTTTTCTCCCCAGTCTTTCATATGCATTGTCTTTCCTTTAATGGCTTGAAATTCTGCGTAATCGATATACATATTCACAATTCTGTTGAGTTGGAAAATTTCGTCTTTGTTTAAATAATTTTTTGCCACTCCCACATCAGATTTAAAAATCTTTCCTTGAGGTGCTTTGCGCCAGGAAGTCAGGCCCATATTGGGTTTATCGTGGGCGGCTCTGTGCGCGATAATTTCGGCGGCCGTTCTCCCTGTGATTGCAAAGTGAAGTTTATTTTGCACCATGGCAAAGAATTTTTGGGCAGTACCCGACCCACTTGTATAATCAACTGACGTTGCATAAATATCCGTCATTTTCTGATAAGCCATGCGTTCACTGGCTCTGATTTCACGAATTTCTTCTAAAAGTTCATCAAAAAACCGTGTGTCAAATTTAGAACCTGTTTTAAATCTTTCTTTATCGACCGCAAATCCTTTAAAAATATAGTTCTTGAGCTTATCCGTTGCCCAATTTCGAAAAGCAATACCTCTTTCTGTATTGACGCGGTACCCTAAGGCGATGACGGCTTCTAAACTATAAAAAAGGATATTGCGTGTCACTGACCTATCCCCCTCTTTTTGAACGATCGAGGATTGCTCGGTAGTTGCCGAAAGAGTCAATTCACCTGAGGAATAAATATTTTTCAGATGTAGCGAAATATTATCCGTTGAACACTCAAATAGCTCCGCCATATGTTTTTGACTCAGCCAAATGTTATCCTTTTCAAACCTGACGGCAATGGAAATTTTGCCGTCTCCTGTTTCGTAAAATACAATCTCATTGGGGGGTAATGGTTGTCGGCTCATTTTTTGTCTCCTTCATATTCAAAACACTCAAACTCTCCTAAAACTTCAAATCCAAGACGCTGATAAATACGTAAAGCTTCCTGGCTTGAGGCTGAGAGAGTCACATATTTCTGGCCTTGTGTTTTAGAAAAATGCATCAGATAACGCATCATATCGGTTCCAAATCCTTTTCCACGTTCGTTTTCTCTAGTAATTAAACTAAAAATTCCAGCAGCTTCTTGCCCTTCAAAAAGAATCCCGATTACAACAGGAATATCATCTTTATAGCCTAGAAATAATTTTTCATTTAAATCAAGCGTATCACCCTCAAGTTTCTCATAAAACTTCCGTGATGTTGGGTCATAAGGCTCCAAAATAGAGATGAAATCTTGCAGGTCTTGGGCAGTTAAAACTTGCCTAATCTGAATCTTTGTTTCAAGATCAAAAGTATCTATCCATTCTAAATCATAAATCATAGCATATTCTGAATTTTCAATACGAAGACCCGCTTGTGTTAATTTTTGCGTTAACAAGGCTGAATGTTTTGATGGGGGAACCCACCAGGCAAAAGGTTGTTGATATACCTCTATGATTTTTTGAATTTCTTCTAAGTAAAGCTCAGGTTCCACATCTAATCCACCAAAAACGATATTGAACATCGAAGAACCGTAGCCACAATTAATCGTATGTAACCCTTGATTATTCAAGACTGTAACCCCTAGTTTCTTGGGCAGAAACATGAAGTGTTCTAATGTTGTTTGTTCGATTGTTCTAATCATCTCTTTTCCTCATTTTTCTGACGCTTAATCCTTGCAACAACTGAAATTGCCATCATTGTACACTTATTTTAGAAAATACAATACACTTTAATTCATGAAATTTGTTTGAAATCACACGTTTTTTTTCAGAAAAATAGAAAAATAAATAATGATTATTGAAGTTTTAACCTTAAATGATGACAATGAAATTCAAAGCCTTGTTTTAAGTAAACTTTGTGCGCAGCGTGTCTGGTGTAGCCTGTATCCAGATGGACTTCATGACACAAATGCTCGCGTCCAATTTGGATCACAAATTCTAAAAGAATCCGACCATATCCTTTTCCACGAACTTTCTCTTTTGTAATCAGATCATCGATATATAGAATTTTACCCCAGGCAAGAGTTGTTAGAAAGCGAAATCCTATGCAGGCAACGACTTCACCTTCTTCTTGGATAGCCCTCATTTCATACCCTTCTTTTTGTTGCTCCATCACTTGACAGGCAAAGCTTTCTTTATCTGTCAAATGTGGCCGTAACTGTGCAAAAGCATCAAATGCCCCGATGATTTCATCGTGGTTTTTTAAGGATTTAATATCCAAATATTCTGGGTTTTTTGTCATCTTGATCTCATTTTTTCAACTCAATTCTTTGCCCAGTACGGATCCTCCAAGACTCTCCCGATATCCCAAATTCTAAATCAGCCATACCATTTTTATCTGCAATTTTGATGAATTTTCCTTTGAAACGTTGATTAAGCATGTCTAAAGACTGATGAACCGTTCGTTTATTAAATATCGATGTATCAAAACACTGAATCAAAGTTAAATGAAGTCCCGCAGAGATTGATTTGCCATCAAGGTCAATATTTTTCTGATTCTCAAAACTCAAGATCGCACTAAACGTAATACTTTTTTCATTTTCGTACACTTTAATTTCTTCAATTTTGAATCTCCAATGGGGTTTGATAACAGAATGATATCTGTTGCTTACACTCTCTATATTGATCGGGTTTTGACAATCTTGGAAAAGGACAGGACACACTTGTTGAAGCGTTTCAGAGTTACAAAATCCTCTGGGACTTGTATACAATAACGTGGCATGCATTTCTTCACCAGCATTTGGATTGCTTTTTTCACTATAGTGATCGATTCGAATTCCATCATTCTCACGTTTCAAAAGAATTTTTGCGTTATGATCACATGATTCTTTTGTAACATGCAAAACGGACTTTAACGTATCTTTGGTCAATGCATTGATTTCTTGAAGACCAATATAATCATCACCGGTTTTTTCTTCAAAATGAATTTTTCCACCGATCTTCCATCCATGGTCTTGCTGTTCCTTAAAATCATTACAAGAAGACATAAAAACAGTTGCTAAAAATAAAATGAACCTTGTGTTTATCATAACACTTTCCCCAAATTTATATATTCCTGAGAGATACAAGGGTCATCAAACGTCGTTTCAACATAGCCAAGTTTCCTGTAGAAATGTTCTGCCCTAAGATTCGCATGCATTTTGAGGATTTTTACGTTTTGTTTTTTGAGCCACTTTTCTAAAAGGTCCATCATCTCACGGCCATATCCTTGAGATTGAAAGGGAACGTCTGTTGCAAGAGACCTTAACGCGGCCTCTGTTTCATTCAAAAAATCAATATGGGCAACGGTTATGGTTTCCATGCCCTTACACAGTATAAAATGATGGTGTCCGGTTAATGTGATCGTTGGATGGTTTGGGTCATAGATGACTTCCGTCAGATCAAAGATCAGCTCTTTGCGAATGCGGTGGTAATCTTGCCATTCTTGGATGTGGGTTACCTTTAAAAAACGATATCCTTGATACTTTTCTTGTGCCAAAATTCTGCGAATAAAGGCATCTTTGCCTAGGTTGTATCCAGAAAATAGTGACCCTTCTGGTTTTTCGAAAGATGATTCTTCTAAAAGTAAATCGGTTTTAATCTTTGCGTACGCGATCAAGCTCTCGGGATGTGATCTTAAATGATCCCTAAAGACAAGATTAAGCAGGATCTCTGGGTGATTTTCTTCAAAAACATGCAAATTTATGCGATGCTCTTCACGTTTGGAAAAGCAGAATTTAAATGGAATATTCCATTCACCTTTATGAACGAATCCTGATTTTTCAAGAGTTTCTATGGATAGATCTCCATTTTTGACCACCGCAATGATATCAATGATAGGTTTGGCACAAAGTCCTGGAACAGATGTGGAGCCAATATGATGAATCTCTACACAATTATCCTGCAAGGCTTGTTTGATAAGCGTAGCCTGCGTTTCAAAAACTTGGGGCCAACTTGGATTGTAGGTGACGACCTGGATATTTTTAGACATTGCGAAACTCCTTATAGCTTTGATTGTTAAAATAAGTCTTTAGTCCAAAAGATACTGCTGGAGAGTCATCGGTTCTGGTAATTTATCCACATCAAACCACTCCATTGCATCTTATTTCAAGAATTCTAAATTGACAGGATTTTGGTCAGTTGTCAAATTTCTTACGAAAAAAACTCTAAGGCATAAAATGTCTTGAGAGGATCAAAATAATACTTATCTACAAAAAAGATCGTTGCGGCAAAGATTCACTTCTTTGAGTCGTATGCCAATTTCTTCCGCAGTCTCACGAATAATCGCATCCCTTGGTGATTCATCTTTTTCTATAATTCCTGTGACGCAATGCCAATATAAAGTAGCTTTTGGGTAGACGCGTGTCTTGTGAGTAAAATTTGATTATCTTTCTTCAAGCATCAAATGAGGGATGATTTTTATCATTTTAATTCCCTCAAATCTACCTGCTTTTTGAGTAAGGCCAAACGGTAATTTCCAATATTTTTAAAGCCTATGGACAGATAAGCTTTTATTGCCGCAGGATTGTCTGTGAATAATATAGCCTTCTTGGTGCCTTTTCTTTTTTCTTGGGTCAATGTATACGCCAAAACTGACCTTGCAAAACCTTTATTGCGATGTTCTGGTGGTGTCCAGACGGGTCCAACTTGCACAATATCATCTAGCTTGGCATTGAAAGCACTTAAAGAGACGGGAATTTGGTTCTCGAGAAATACCCAGCAATCTCTTGCTCTTAATCTCTCAGCTTTGATTGTTGCTCTTTTTAAAAGTTCTGAATCTTGTGGTGTGCCTAACGCTTCGACTTCATAATCTTGCATCCATTGGATGAGTAAATCCAGGGGAACTTCTTGAGCTTGAACGATCTTAAAATGATCCAATATCTCCCGTTCTTTGAAGCTTTCAAGATTTATCTCGTATAATTTTTCACAACTATTGAGATTATAATCCGCATGAGATAGTCCTAGATTTTCAATCACGTACTCTGCTTGAGTATTTGCACCTAGGATCCCTGCAATGGGGCGCTTTGCATTGTTTCTAAAATGACTGACAAGCTCTTCTAATATCGTATTATCGCGAGCATGCATCATAACATTACAGTTCCAATAATGAACAATCACACCCTCTAGTTTTTCCAAAGAGACGTTAAAGTACCCCCAATATTCACCATAAAAAGCTTCATCTTTATAGTCGATTCCAGACGCTTTAAGATTGCTGCAAATAAACATGCACTCTGATTTATAAGGGGCCAGATATTCTTCTAATCTTCGTGTGTCTTGTGTACCAAGTAATCTTATACTCATCCTTCATTTTCCTCTTTTATCACTCAAAAATCCACCCACCTGAGCATCCCAAAGTCCTTTATAGAGACCGTTTTTCGCAAGCAATTCTGAATGCGTTCCATCTTCCACAATTTTGCCTTGATCAAAGACCAAAATACGGTCCATGTGCAAAAGTGTTGAAAGGCGGTGGGCGATGACGATGGTTGTTTTGTTTTGCATCAGCTCCCATAAAGATTCTTGGATGAGATTTTCCGTCACTGAATCCAGCTGGGATGTGGCTTCGTCTAGAATCAGGATGGGGGCATTTTTCAAAATGGCTCTGGCGATGGCGATGCGTTGACGCTGGCCGCCGGAAAGTTTGACGCCGCGTTCACCCACCAATGCGTCGTAGCCTTGAGATAATTGTATGATAAACTCGTGGGCATGAGCTTTTTTGGCTGCCTCGATGATCGCTTCGTCACTCGCCTCAATTTTGCCATAGCGAATATTATCCATCAGACTTCGGTTAAAAAGGCTCGGATCTTGCGGGATCATGGCGATGTTTTCACGTAAGGATTCGGCAGTGATTTCACAGATATCTTGTCCGTCAATGAAAATAGCCCCGCTTTTGACATCATAGAGCCGCAGTATGAGGTTCACGAAGGTTGATTTCCCTCCGCCTGAATAGCCCACAAGGCCGACTTTTTCGCCAGGTTTAATCTCTATCGATTGGTTTTGAAATAAGCTGCTTGTGCTCGAATATTCAAAGTTGACGTTTTTGAAGGCGATTTGGCCGTGGCTACATTGAAGAGGAAGAGCATCTGGTTTATCTTTTATTTCAAGAGGGGCCATCAATGAGGCAAGGCTTTGTTTGCATTTTCCGACCGCTTTGTTGAATTCATCAACTTCCGACATCGTATACCACATCATATGCCCGGTTTCCATGGAGAGGCCCAAAATTAACGCAAAATCACCGATGGTCACGAGCTTTTGAGCGTAGAGGAAAATCAAGGCATAACAAGAAAAGCCCATCATGATGGAAATGAGCCCGCCTTGAACAGCGTGCATGGTCAGGGCATAAAAATAGGTTGCTGTGTAGGTTTTTTGTTGTCTTTGGAAAAATGGATTTATTCGTTCTTTTTCGTGGGTTTTTCTTGAGAAAATTCTAACGTTACTATGATTTGATAACACATCAACGAGCTCGCCCACAACCATGGATTCTGCCAAAGCCTGTTTATCAGAAAGCGCAACAAGCTTTTTTGACATGAGAAGACTAAAGCTTACGAATACAACAAACCATAAAATCAAGATGAAACAAAAGATTGGATTTACAAAATAAGAAGCCACAAAAGCCGTGATCAGCAATGACGTTCCCCTCAGGAAATTTGTTGCAACGCTGGTGATCAGTTTTTCAACACCATCGGCTAAATTGGTCATCTGTTTGGCGATTTTCCCCGATAAAGTATCCTGGTAAAACTGTGGCGATTTTCCAAGGATCTCATTCATCAATTCCCCAAGCATACGATTTAAAATGACGGGCACAAATTTGGCGCGGATATACGTGATTCCTCTCCAGGTGACATTATCAAAGATAATGAAGTTCATAACAATCAAGCTTGCTGGAACTATGAGAATAGATGTATCCCCAAATTGAATGTGAGGCAAAAGATCAATGAGCTGCTTTACCAGAATACTGTTAAAAGGTCCCCAAAATCCTGCACAAATCGCAAGGATAACAAAGATAAAAACAACTGATCGCAGGGGGCGCAAAAAATTCCATATGAAGGCGGGTAGGTTTTTGGGGAGAGTTTTAGGTAAAGTTTTTTGATGACTGTTGTTCATGATTTATACTTTCATATTATCAAATTTGATCGGTAATTTTTTGATAAAGCTCAGGGTCTTCCATGGTGACTTTAGACGAATAATAGATCACAAAATCACCTTTAGATATCCGCCTGGCAGGGGCAGCTTTACCATGACAAAATTGGCAAATACCAAGCTGTAATCCATTTTCAACGTGTTCTTTACAAGCAACACCGATCCAGAATTTTGTTAAACTTTGCATCGGGTATGATTCTTCAAACCAGGTGTTTTTATCATTTATATATCTTCCCTTGCTATTTTGTCTATTTGCGTTTGATCCAATCGATAAACCGTCCAATCAGCCATCCCTTGCGCCCCCAATTTAAGATAAAAATCAATTGAGGGTTTATTCCAATCTAAACAACTCCAATCGACTCTGCCGCAATGGTTTTCTTTTGCTATTTTGCAAATTTCTCTAAATAATAATTTGCCATATCCTTTTCCGCGATAGTGTTCTTGGATGTAAATATCTTCAATGTAAATACCGTAACGACATAAAAATGTGGAGTAATTGTAAGTATACACAGCAAACCCGATAGGCGTTGCTTCTTCTTCAAAAATCAAAGCTTCTGCCTTTGGATTATTGCCAAAAAGAGTATCTTCTAAGGCCTGAACGCTTCCTTCAACTTGATCCTCTAACTTTTCATAAACCGCGAGTTCTTTGATCAAAGAAAAAATGAGCGCGCTGTCTTTTTTGTGGGCTTTTCGAATTGTATACATTATTTCTCCAGCTCATTAATGAGCGAAGACAGCTGAATGTATGTGTTGTTTCTGGCTCTTACGCCTGTGTTTTCTTGTTTTTGAGTATCTAAAATCTGGCTTGCAAACACAATTTTGCGTCCATTTTTTTCAATAAAGCCCACAAACCATCCAATAAAACCACCGCTACCTGTTTTTCCATATAGTTTCCATCCGCCCCATAACTCCTGAACGAACATAATGTTTTTGGTTATTTCATAGGCTTTACCGCTCACACCAAGTTTACGTTCAATAAATTTTTGCAAAAATTCGACTTGTTCCTGAGGGGAAATTTGCAAAGAGGAGTTTAGCCAGCTTTGCGTTAGTCCATTATCTTTATCCTTATCGCCAGAGGCATCTTTATTGCCGTAATTAAATTTTTCTATATATTCTTTGAATTTATCTACGCCAAGTTTACGGGTGAGTATCTGCGAATACCAAACACAGCTATCTCTCATCCATGTTCTGGGGGTATGAACACCTTTCCGAAAATTCAAATAAAGCTCATATTCTTCCTGAAAAAGCCACTGCGGATGTTCATCGTTTTCTAAAATTCCTGCATCAAATCCCATGAGGCTTAAAGCGATCTTGAATGTAGAACAAGGTGAATACCGTGTCTGATAATCCCCTTCTTGCCTTAAGATCATATCATTTTCTTTGGCTAAAAAGCACTTTTCTCCTCCCATTGAACTGGATGAAAATAATAATCCAAATGTTAAAAATAATAGGCTCAAGTAAGTATAAATGTGTTTATTCATCATCATTTTTTGCCTTCTCTAATTCATCAATTAAGTTCCATAAATGCATCAATGCGTTGTCTTTTGATCTAAATGGTGAAAAAGCAGCTTGTTTGTAGCTATCTGCAACATGACTTGCAAAAACGATTTGACGCGTTCCTTTTTCGATATATCCGACAAACCAGTTGTGTTGCACTTCTGTTGTGTCTCCATTTTTATCACACAGACATCCATAACCGGTTTTCCCGTATAATTTCCAACCGCCAACCATTTCTTGAATGAACATGATTTCTTTGGTTTTTGTGTGACTTTCTTCGCTCAAGGGAAGGCGCTTATCTACTAATTTTTGCAAAAATTCTGTTTGTCCTTCCGCAGATATTCTAAGAGAACTGGAAACCCAAGGTTCCCTGAATTTCCCAGACAGATTCATATTGCCGTAAGAAAATTTTGTTACATAATCTTGTAACTTTTCCATACCAAGCTGAGTTGTCAAAATCTTTGAATACCAAAAACAATTATCTCTGATCCATGTCCGTGGAGTTTGATCCTTCTTGCAAACGTTCCGTAAGACGATATACAGATCGACTTTATCAGGTAAAGACCAAGATGGCTCACTTTCGTTTTTAAGGATACCATAATCAAAGCCCATTAGGCTTAAGGCTATTTTAAACGTAGATTCTGGAGAATATGGGGTACCCGTATCTCCTATTTTTTTTAAAATTTGTCCGTTTTCTTTGGCTAAGAAACATAGATTTGTCTTTGCTGCCACTTTCGAAGAGAAAAATAATCCAAATGCTAACAATAAAAGGCTAAAGTAAGTATAAAATTGTTTATTCATCATCATTTTCCTTAAAAATATCATTCTCAAAAAATAAGTATTTCTCCTCAAAAATACAAGGACTTTTTAATTTTTTAAATTTTATTTACGCTAAAGGCGTAAAAGGACTTGAAACGACCTTAATAAAAGTTTAATTATTATAAGATTAAACAAAAACAATAACCAAGGAGACAACTTTCACATGAAAAATCTTATTTTAGATTCTAGGTA
>CAIYWZ010000040.1 GCA_903930075.1 uncultured Alphaproteobacteria bacterium
AAGAGGGGTATGAAGTTGATATGATCATGGAAGGCATGACGAATCTTAAAGCCATCGAAATCAAGTCCGGCGACACCTTCGACCCAAAATGGTTTGGCAATATGCAAAAGCACGAAATGCTGCGCGAGGCGCGTAAATTCGTGGTCTACACCGGCCCCACCATGGACGTGGAAGGCGGGCGGGCTTTGAATTTTTGTGACCTTGATCAGTTGTTTTTGGATTAAACTTTTGGTCCCTATAATATTTGGTTTACATACCCCTGTAACACATTGACAGCGCCTTTATCCAAAGGTATCACTGTTGTGCGAACGGTGTCCTCCAAGCTTTTTGTTCACCACATATCCACTTTTGGTGAAATCTTCCCCAAGAATTTTTAAAAATCGATGGTTATGGTGAGTTTATAAAAAACCTTTAAGACTTTTTTTCTGTGTCAAACCCTGGTGTTTTGTGATATAAAAGAGGGTATAAATAACGAAAAGAGCATGAAATGACAACATCTAAAGCAATTTATATCACCCGGGAAATTGAAAGTTGGATGAATGTTCAATCCAAGAATTACCCGATCATGTCCGTCATGGGGCCACGGCAGTCGGGAAAGACGGAGATGATTAAGGAGTATTTTCCGGAATTGCCTTATTATGATTTAGAGGATGAGGATACTTTTAACATGATATCCAAGGATCCCAATCGTTTTGTACGTGATAAATGCATAGAAGGGGCGATTTTCGATGAGTTTCACTATCTTCCCCAGTTGACTCAAATCCTTAAAACCGTTGCCGATCAACTGCGGGCAAAGGAGCGCCAAAAAGGGAACGTTTCCCTTCCAACACGCTTTGTTTTAACAGGATCCCATAACTATCTTATGGACGAACATATCAAAGAGACCATGACAGGAAGAGCTGCCATCATCAAACTCTTACCCTTTACCCTCCAGGAATCAGGATGCAAAGATCCGTTTGAGGCCATGTATAAAGGTGGGTACCCGGTTCTTTATGTGAACGGCCAAATCCCAAAGACCTTTTTTCCAGCCTATATCGAGAATTATCTAAACCGGGAAGTCAGGGATATTCACGGGATTAAAGACCTTTTGAAGTTCCAGGAATTTATGGAAATTTGTGCATCACTTACGGGGAATTTCTTTGATTATGAAACAGTGGGCTCGGCCCTTGGCATGACGCGTAAAAAACTCGATGAATGGCTCATGGTTTTGTATGCTAGCCACATTATTTTCTTTGCCAGGGGATACAACAAAAGTGTGATGAACAAGATGAAGAAGAATCATAAACTTTATTTCTATGACACAGGCCTTTGCGCCAGCTTGACCCGCAAAGTCAAATCCCCTGAATATATCAAAGTCAATCCCGAGTTGAAGGGAAAACTCTTTGAAAACCTGGTATTTTCCGAAATTTGGAAGAAAAATGCCATCCAGGGCGAATACCTTGACTCTGCTTATTTTTGGAACATCACAGGGAAAGGTGGGTACGAAGTCGATATCATCATGGAAGGTATGATGCGCCTGAAGGCGATCGAAATTAAATCCAGCGACAAATTCGATCCCCATTGGTTTGATATACCCATCGTAAATGATTAGTTGGAATTTATAATAAAATTTGATATAACTTCTATATGAAACATTTTTTGACACCCGAAGATCGGGAAACTTTAAAAGAGACGCATCGTTTAGAAGCGGAT
>CAIYWZ010000041.1 GCA_903930075.1 uncultured Alphaproteobacteria bacterium
AAGAGGGGTATGAAGTTGATATGATCATGGAAGGCATGACGAATCTTAAAGCCATCGAAATCAAGTCCGGCGACACCTTCGACCCAAAATGGTTTGGCAATATGCAAAAGCACGAAATGCTGCGCGAGGCGCGTAAATTCGCCATTTACACCGGCCCCACCATGGACGTCGAAGGCGGGCGGGCTTTGAATTTTACGGATCTCGATCAGTTATTTTTAAGATAAATATAGAGCTTTTTCAGTCTGCTTGGGTCTGTCACATGAATCTGGCTCCAGAAAAGCAGATGTGTTTTGAATTTAATACCTTAAAAACAAAACACATCTTTTTCACTTTTTTTCTTAAAAGCTGCCCATTTCTTGCAAAGCTTGTTTGGCTTCGATCCTTATACACTTTTCCTGGGTCGTCATGGCGATTGAGCGGCAAATTTGTATTGCTTGAAGTTTATATTTCTCTCCCAACCCTGCTAAAATCTTTGCGGCATCGATTCTCTTCCAAGGGTCTAAGTTCGTGTCTTTGGCGATGGAAAGGCAAGCTTGTGCTGCTTGAGGCTTATATTCCTCTCCACACAAAGCTAAAGTCTTTGCGGTATCGATTCTATCATCAGAGTCTACGTTCATGTCTGTGGCGATGGAAAAGCAAGCTTGTGCCGCTTGATCTATATATTCCTCTCCCCACCCTGCTAAAATATTTGCGGCCTGGATTCTACGCCAAGGGTATACGTTCGTATCTTTGGCGATGGAGCCGTAAGCTTGTGCTGCTTGAGGCTTATACTCCTCTCCCAATCCGGCTAAATGCTGTGCGGCATTGTTTCTATTATAAATATATAAGTTCGTGTCTTTGGCGATGGAAAGGCAAGCTTGTGCTGCTTGAGGCTTATATTCCTCTCCCAAACCGGCTAAAGTATCTGCGGACCGCTCTCTATCAGAAATATTTAATTTCGGATCTGTGGCAATGGAAAGAAAAATTTCTACTGCTTGAAGTTTATATTCCTCTCCCAATCCGGCTAAAATATTTGCGACATCGATTCTATAACGAGAGTTTACGTTCGTGTCTGTGGCGATGGAGCCGCAAATTTGTGCTGCTTGAGGCTTATATTCCCCTCCCAAACTGGCTAAATTACCTGCAGTATTGGTTCTATAAGGAACGTATACGTTCTTATTCATTCCAATAAAAAGAAATCCTAGAGCTTTGAGGGGGATGTTAGATTGATTCCGTACATAATTATACATATATTCAGGGGTCATCCCTCTTAAAGTTTTTAAAAAATCAAAACGATCCTTGATGATCTTTCTGGTTTCTGGCTCAATCTTTATCTCATCCATCAATGCGGGTGTTTTTCCAAGGAAAGTGATGACTTCAGGATTGAGCAAAGAATTCTGGATGAATACTTGTTTTTCTTCTCGAGTATGCTCTGCGTTAAAAAACATCTCCAGAATAGGCGTAACTCTTTGCGTGGTTGACTGTAGCCCTTCCTCTAAAAATAGCTGCTGATCTTGGAGGGCATGCTTTTTCTTCTCTAAAAGAGAAAGCATCATCTTCCAGGAATCAGGCTTAAGGAAAAAATCGTTCATATTCCTCCTGGCATTTTTTGGGGCATAATAAAAAGGAAGTTTGAGTTCTGGAGATTTTAAAAAATCTTTGATATCTTCCCATGTTGCACGGGGGATCAAGTGTTTTATGCTCTGCTGAATCCAGTCATTCCACCCCTTACTCACCAATCGATTGCGCCCAATTTCTTTAAGGGGTAAATAGGAAAAAATTTCATTGATTTTATCGCGATCTTGTAGAGTTTCTGTTGAAGCTTTTGTTGAAACGATATTATCATCTCCTTCAATTTCGGGTGCATCGCTTGCCATGATGCCCCCTGTGTTTTTTATGTTCAAGACAGAGGCTAAAATAATTGCTAGAGTTTTCTTCATGTTCGTATCCCTTTATTTTTATATTGATATACAAAAGATATATAAGGGCTCATCTTAAAAAAATCAAGGTTAAAAATAAAATAATTTTTCCAATGAAAAGAGCAAAGGCGTCATCCCACCTCATGAACCAAAGGTTTTTCCAGATTTTTCCTTGTCAAATCCTGGTGTTTTGTGATATAAAAGAGGGTATGAATGAATATATGAAAGAACTTACAATGACA
>CAIYWZ010000042.1 GCA_903930075.1 uncultured Alphaproteobacteria bacterium
CCAGTGATTCTTGACTTTAGACTTTCACCTAAACTTAGAAGCAATGCCATTATTTTCATAGGAATCTGCGTTGATTTTGGCAATATATTCTGCGCTATCTGCCAGGAATGCGTGTAAGAGCGTATCAAGCTTTGGTAACGGCCGGAGTTTTGTGATGACTGATTATTTTGGGTGAATAGCTACACTTAAAAAAGCAGTTAATCACAAAAAATAATTTATCAAATTGACTTTTCCTTCCAAACCTTGTACAAGAAGACCATACGTCGGAGCATAGCGCAGTCTGGTAGCGCACCACGCTGGGGGTGTGGGGGCCGTGGGTTCAAATCCCGCTGCTCCGACCAAAAAAAATTAAACTAAAAAATAATTTAAACCAAAAAAATTAAAAAGATATTGACAGGCAATTTTTTTTTAGATATAAAACAATTCATCAACGCCGGTTTAGCTCAGTTGGTAGAGCAACTGATTTGTAATCAGTAGGTCGTCAGTTCGAATCCGACAACCGGCACCATTTTTTTTCATATCATTTCCTTTTAAAAATAATTAAACCAAAAGCATATTGCAAAAATCGCTTTCTCTGGTTAAAGTGTATCCACGACTTAACCAATATGGAGGAAAATGATGGATCTTTTTTTGGATTCTGCGGATGTGAGTGAATTACGGTCTTTGTGTGAGACGGGGCTGATTTCGGGGGTGACGACC
The DNA here is from genome assembly GCA_903930075.1 of uncultured Alphaproteobacteria bacterium. Taxonomy (GTDB): domain Bacteria; phylum Pseudomonadota; class Alphaproteobacteria; order CAIYWZ01; family CAIYWZ01; genus CAIYWZ01. The sequence continues at coordinate 700 of CAIYWZ010000042.1, forward strand.
AATCCAACCCTGATTGCGGGCGCTGGCGGCGATATGAGAAAGATATTAAGAGAGATTTGCGCCATGGTCGAAGGGCCGGTGAGCGCGGAGGTGATTGCCCTTGATTATCAAGGCATGATGAAGGAGGCTCAGGAGCTTTTAAAAATTGCCGAAAATATCGCGGTGAAGGTTCCCTTAACGGTTGATGGTCTTCGGGCGTGTAAAACACTCAGTGACGATGAAAAAATGGTCAATGTGACCCTTTGTTTTTCTGTAACCCAGGCGCTTTTGGCCTCTAAAGCGGGGGCAACTTTTGTCTCGCCCTTTGTGGGAAGGCTTGATGACGTGGGGTATGATGGGATTGAATTGATCCGTGAGATTGAAGACGTTTATGCCAGGGACGCCGAGAACATCACTGTGATTTTAGCCGCCTCCATCCGAAATCCACGCCATGTGATTGAAGCGGCAAAGGCCGGTGCTTCCTGCGCCACGATTCCGCCAAAGATTTTTCGGCAACTTTACCAGCATCCTTTAACCGATAAGGGCATTGAGCTTTTCTTGAAGGATTGGTCATCTACTGGGCAAACGATTGTATAATCCACTTCTTGGCACGAATATTCGCGCATGGGCGGCTGTTTTAGAAAAGGAAAAGGGGTATGCACGCAATACGATGCTCTCGTACCTATCGGATTTTGATCAATTCACTCAGTTTATGCAAGGCCACCTTGGGGAAGAACCCACCATTCCCCTTCTTCTCTCCTTAAAAAAAACAGATTTTAGGGCTTTTTTTGCCAAAAAACTTGATGATGGGGGAGGGAAGCGGTCCAATGCCAGATATCTGGCGGCTTTGCGGTCATTTTATGGATTTTTGAAGGATACGGGGGCAGGGGAGTGCCCAGGGGTTGATAAAATCACCTTGCCGAAGTTTAACATCCATTTGCCAAGAACCTTTAGCATAGATGAAATAGACGCTGTTTTAAAGCGCCTTGCCCAAAATTCATGGGTGGGGATGCGGGATGTGGCGCTTTTTACGCTCATGTATGGCGCGGGCCTTCGGATTTCAGAGGCTTTATCTGTGAAGCCAGAACATTTTCGGGAAGAAAATTGGCTCCATATCATAGGAAAAGGGAATGTGGAACGCAGGGTTCCGCTGCTGCCCAGGGTTTTGGAATCCGTGCGCGCGTACATGAAGGTTTGTCCCTATGCTTTGACGCAAGGTTCGCCGATTTTTAGGGGCTTACGTGGAGGTGTTTTATCCAGAACGCAGGGGGCTACCGCTCTAAAGGCTGTAATTTTAGAATTGGGCCTGAAAGATAATCTCTCCCCCCATGCCCTGCGGCACAGTTTTGCCAGTCATTTACTTGAAAATGATGCGGATTTACGCTCGATCCAGGAGCTTTTAGGGCATAAAAGCCTATCGACAACGCAACACTACTTGGATATTGCGGAAAAAACGATTATAGAATCTTATGATAAATTTCATCCTAGATTTAGGAAATAAATTTGAATGCCAAAAGTAATGGCGAGGATGACGGGACTCGAACCCGTGACCTTCGGCGTGACAGGCCGATGTTCTAACCAACTGAACTACACCCCCAAGCATCTTCAAATGCGTTGAAGTGAATTCTTTATATGCAAAAAGAAGATAAAGGTCAAGTAAAAATTTTATCTTTTTTAGTCTATGCTTTGAATAATTTTTTTAACCAACGTTGAAATTGGATAATTGGGGAGATTTTCTAAAGGGATAAGGCCTTTGTGAGATGCTTTTAAGGCCCCTTTAAAGACCTTCACCCGCAAGGTGATATGGGTGAATTCATGTTTGATTTGCACAGGAGAAAGTTCCCAGTCCAGATCAAAAGGCGCTTGTTTGAGTGCATCCTGGTCTTCCCATTCCTGATCCCTTGTCCAGGGGGTCATGGGGAGGGTGAGGAGGTTTTGTAACAGTTTTTTGTCATTTTGCTCCTGCAGGAGAATAGAATTGTCTTTGAGTGCAACAAATGCTGCGGCGTATTGTTGTTGTTTGAGGGGTTTTGGAGTTTTGATGGGGTAGGTGGCTTGAAGACCGTGGAGGGCAGCATAGCAGTCTTGTTTTAAGGGGCACTGGGGGCATAATGGATTTTTAGGTCTACATACCAGCCTTCCAAAATCCATGATCCCTTGGGCGTAATCTCCAGGTTCCTGATGGGGTGTTAAAGCAGTGGCATGCTCTGTGATGCTTTTTTCTCCCTCAAGCCCAAAAAGACGCGAAACAACGCGCTTCACATTCCCATCGATGACAACAGCGTGTTTGTTAAACGCGATAGAGACAATGGCCGCAGACGTATAAGGACCAATGCCTGGAATTTTTTGAAGCCCTGCTTCATCACGGGGAAAATGATGCTTGAGAATTCCTGCTGCTTTATGAAGGTTACGCGCCCTTGAATAATACCCAAGCCCCTGCCACTGGACAAAGATATCCTCTAAAGAGCTACTGGCCAAATCTTCTAAACTGGGCCATTTTTGGATGAATTTGGTAAAATACGTGGCCACAGTCCCCACCGTTGTCTGTTGCAGCATAATTTCACTCAGCCATACATGGTAAGGATTTGGAGCACCATCTACCGGCCGCCAGGGATATAAAGTCTTGTTATTCTGCCACCATTGGATTATATTTGAAGATATATTGTCATATAAGGAATCAGTTTTCATGGAAACGCTCAAATCTCTTTTTTGTTTATCCCAAATCTATAGTTGAAAAATCGTTTTTAATCAAGGAATTTACGCTTGAAGAAACGGCGCTTTATTATTTTGGCCAACGATTGTGGGGGATGAGTATAAAGATTTGTTTTCCATTGAAAAAATTGAGAATTTGGGGACGACCTTAAGTCATGATATTAAAAGATTGAACCTCAAAACCAAACAAAAAATCAACCCCATCGAAGCCAGCTATTGCGTTCAGGAAATTAAAGAGAGGATTTCGAGATATTATGGGTTTGAGTTTATTCAAGAGGTGAAAGTTAGACGAGGGAGATGAAACTTTTTGTACAAGTCGTCAGGCCCCCATTTAAGGGAGACCTCACGCTGCTGACCAATCGACTTGATGCAAGCTCTAGAAAGTAGTCGGCTGTAAAAACAACCCATATAATATGCAGATAAGAAGCATGTGGTATGCCGTAGAAGCAACTAAAAACGATGCTCTGCAAATAATTTATGATGCGCAGGTACTTTTGAATTATTCAGGATGGTGAAATACCATTCTCTCTAGACGGATAATACAGGTGCCGCGAAACTTTTCCAATCTACTGGCTGTGTATCTATCATCTAGAGAGAGTTCCTCATTATTCGTGATGGAAACATACCACGAGTGGGAGTATTTATCATATTGGGAGCCAAGCCCTTTCAAGTGATTGGCCGCTGTGCATCTATCATTCATAGAGAGTTCCGTATTATTCATGATGGATTCATGCCATGCGACGGCTTGTGCCTCATACTGGGAACAAAACTGTCTTAATCCAGAAGATCCTCTGCATCTATCGTCAAGAAAGAGTTCTTCATTATTCATGATAGATTTATACCACGTGGCCAATTGCTCCTTATCCTTATCTGCAAGGTCAAACTCTTTCAATCTATAGGCCGCTTCAAATCTATCATTCATAGAGAGTTCCGTATTATTCATGATGGATTCATACCATGCGACGACTTGTGCCTTATACTGAGGGTGGTCAAGGCATTTCAAGTGATTGGCAGCTCCGTATCTATCACTCATAAAGAGTCCTGTATTATTCATGATGGATTCATACCATGCGACGACTTGTGTCTCATACTCAGGGGCAAGCCATTTCAGCTGACTAGCAGCTGTGTATCTATCATCCATAAAAAGTTCCGCATTATTCATGATTAATTCATACCATGCGACGACTTGTGCCTCATACTGTGGGTCAAGCCATTTCAAGCTAGTGGCCGCTGTGCATCTATCATTCACAGAGAGTTCCTCATTATTCATGATAGCAACATGCCATTTCATGGCTTGCTCCTCATACTGGGGGTCAAGCTGTTTTAAGCTAGTGGCCGCTGTGCATCTATCATTCATAGAGATTTCCGTATTGTTCATGATGGATTCATACCATGCGATGGCTTGATCTTCATACTGGAGGTCAAGAAATTTCAATCTAGAAGCAACTGAGCATTTATCACCCATAGAGATCTGGGAATCATTCATCAAACAGGAATACCCAAAGGCTTTTAAATCTTTTTGTTCTTGCGAAGTTGAGGGAAGATTCTCTACAAAAGGGAATTTATCCGTTGCGCTGGAGAATTCATTCCAAAGAGCATAAAAAGCTATAACTTTTTCCTTTGAATCTTGTGTCAGATAAAATTCTTCTCTTTCTATAACTGGTCCAAGAGCTTGGATAACTTTGGGATCAAATAGAATAGCTTGGGGAATTCCTATTATTGATGGGTTTTTGAAAAAAGCTTTCACAATTTCGGGAACCCGTTCTTGAGGAAGGCATCCTATCCCATGAATCAAAAAAAGCTTTTTTTGGGGGGTACCCTTCAAACGCATTAAGAAATCTTGAAGTTCATTAGATCTAAACCTTGAAAAAATTTTCTGCATTGTTGCATACTTAAAAGGAACATAAGCATTAGGTGCTGATCTAGGTCGAGAGATTCTTGTGATTGTTGCTCTTGGATAAAGACCGCCAAAAAAGTTTATGTTCATGGACTTGATGAATTCCAGGCGGTTTGTTTTGGGGACTAAAGACGCAAAAGCTGTGATCCACTTTTGAAGTTCTTCTGCTGTTAGAAAGGAAAAAATTTCCATTCCGGGAGTACTTGATCGAAAACCCTGTACAAGTTTAGAGGACTCTTTTCCAAGAGAGTATGGCCCCATATGTTGATCAAAAACGTCTTGAATCGTCAGAGACGTTGTCGCAATCTCTGGTTCTTGAGGTAAAATCCTTGCGTCTCCTGCTCCTAAAACTTGGGTGGAAAATAAGGTGCTCGCAAGTAAGCTTTTTAGCATGTTCATAGTTTTTGATCCTTAGTTTGTCAATATCAGATTTTCTTATAACTTAATTTTTTAAAAAAATCACGAAGAAAATAAATTATTTTTAACTCTGATTGGAATCTCATTTTCATGGAAATGTTCAAATCTCTGCCTTGCCTTTTGTCTCACATCTATGTGAACTTATTCATTCTCTATGTCCTGAAAGTGACGATTTTTATCACTTATAGGACATGGTAGCTTATTTTAACTTTTCCCTTCCCCGGCTTTCCCTACCAACCGTCTTCTTGGAACGTGTGCAGGAACTCTTGGAGGATTCGCATATTGTTTGATCCCAGTGCTGTTGTTATTCATAAACATCCGCCCTGATTTTCGTAGGTTCCTCTAGAATATTTAATATTTCGATGGCACAGTAAACTTTATCTCGCTTATTTTCATTCGTCTTTTTGATAATACCTGCATCTTCAAGTTTTTGAACGCCTCTTTGGGCTGTGCTATAGGCAATCCCTAAATCTTGCGCAATTTTATTGGCGGTGAAATAGGGATTCATAGCAAAATGCTGCACCATGTCCACAGGGACTTGGGAACCACTACTTGCAACGACAATTTTCCATTGATTTAATAATTCATTGATGCGCTCCGCCCGTGATAAAACATCTTCGGATTGAATAGCAACACCGTTTAAAAAATAAATGAGCCACTCGCGCCACGTGCCTTTTGAACTGACATTATAAAGCTGTTTATAATATTCATCGCGTGTCGCTTCAAAAAATGCAGATAAATATAATAAGGGCGAAGGGAGCATTTTTTGTTCAACCAAGAGCAGTATAATCAAGAGTCGTCCAACACGACCATTGCCATCTAAAAATGGATGCATGGCCTCAAATTGATAATGGCAGAGTGCAACGTGAATCAAAGGCGGCAATTGTCTATCATGTAAGAAATTTTCAAGGTTTCCCAAACAATCCATCAGATTGTCAGGAGGTGGGGGCACAAACTTGGCAGTATTTAACGTGCATCCTGGAGAGCCAATCCAATTTTGAGTACGTCTAAATTCACCTGGTGTTGAATGAGAACCCCTAACGCCTTGCATTAACTGCTCATGAATTTCTTTAATAAGACGCAGCGAGAGTGGAAGTTCTCCTAAACGCTTCAACCCATAATCAAGTGCATGAATATAGTTTTGCACCTCTTGGAGATCATCAGGGTTTTGTTTCACATGGGCACCGGCATTTGCGGCTAAAATTTCCCCCAAGGTTGCTTGGGTGCCTTCAATTTTGCTCGACAGTACCGCTTCACGAGTGAGGAATGGACGCATCAAGAGGTGAGGATTGGGTAACTTGACTCCTTCGCGTGCTAACTTTCCCAGCAAGAAATCGGCGCGAGATAGGCTGTTGACAACCGCATTATCCCATTCAAACTTAGGTGGCAAGCTATGGGGGACGAAGGCATTATACCCTTTGGGTGATTTAAAGATTTGTCCTGCGGGGGACTGTTGTATATCCATTTAACTCGCCTTTATTTGATTATGCTCGGAGTATAATCGCTATTATCGAAAAAGTCAATATTCGATAATAGCGATCTTTCTTATCACCACCTACGGGAATAAGGATGCGCCTTATTATCGAATTATATTAAAATCGATAATAAGGAAAAGCAACATAGACGAAATTTCAAGATTTTTTATCGGGTGTGAAAAAGTTAAAATGAGAATTGCTGTTGTTATTTTTTAACCATTGCACTATTATTTGAAGATATATTGTCATATAAGGAATCAGTTTTCATGGAAACGCTCAAATCTCTTTCTGTTTATACCAAAGCTATTGTTGAAAAATTGTTTGCAATCAAGGGATTTACGCCTGAAGAAACGGCGCTTTATTACTATTGGCCAACGATTGTGGGGGATGAGTATAAAGATTTGTTTTCTATTGAAAAAATTGAGAATTTGGGGACGACTTTTAATCATGATATTAAAAGATTGCACCTGAAAACCAAACGAAAAATCAATCCCATCGAAGCCAGCTATTGCGTCAATGAGATTAAAGAGCGTATTTTTAGGTATTATGGATATGAATTTATTCAAGAAATTCGGGTGAGAAAGGGGAAGTGAGATCATTTTTATACATTGCCAACGCGTATGTTGACAGATCCTTTATATCTATTAACTAAAATTATTCCTCACTCTTTAACTCATTGATCATAGTTTCCGAAAGTTCTTTTAACGCCTGCGCAGCTCTTAATTTAGTTTTTTTATCATTTTCTGCATTTTGTGCGATAAAGATCAGGAAATCCGTGATTTCTCGATAAAATTTCCCCCCAAGCTTTGTTAAAATCTCTGCTGCCTTTAATCGACGGTAGATTTCTTCTTGCGAGTTTTGCATCATTGGAAGTAAGAAGTTTTCCATTTCTGGATAATGCTTTTCTCCGAGTTTTGTTAAGTTGTCTGCTGCTTCTAATCGACGGTAGATTTCTTTTTGCGAGTTTCGCATCATTGGAAGTAAATAATTTTCAATTTCTGGATAATGTTTTTCTCCGAGCTTTGTTAAGTTCTCTGCTGCTTCTAATCGACAGTAGGTTTTTTCTTGTGGGTTTTGCATAATTGGAAGCAAAAAGTTTTCAATTTCTGGATAATTCTTTTCTCCGAGCTCTGTTAAGTTCTCTGCTGCTTTTAATCGATTGTAGGTTTCTTCTTGTGAATTTTTCATAATAGGAAGTAAAGAGTTTGCAATTTGTGGGTAATACTGTTTCCCGAGCTTTGTTAAGTTCTTTGCTGCTTCCAATCGACAGTGGATTTTTTCTTGTGGGTTTTGTATAATTGGGAGTAAGATTTTTGCAATTTGTGGATAAAACTCCTGTCTAATATGTGCCATGTAATATGTTGATTTATTTGCTGCCGTTCGTCGTTGATTAAGATTCTCTGAATCATTCATGATTGAGATGAGCAATCTTGTGAGCTCGGGATAATACTTTTTACCAAGTTCTTCTAATTTTTCAACTGCAGTCCATGTATCCTTTAAATCGTAATCTTTTATATCATCTATGATGGAGATAAAGCCTTGTGCAAGGTCTGGGTAATAGGGCTCTCCAAACTTTTTTAGGTGATCTCCTGCTTCTAATCTGAAGTCAATGTCCAAATCCCAATCAGAGCCGAATAGATGGGTGTTATTCATGATGGAGAGGAGTATTTTGGAAGCCTGTGGATGATGCTTTTCCTCGAGATTTTTTAACATATCTATGGCTTTAATGAGATCATTGTACATTGGTTTATCTTCTTTGATAATCTCAAGAAGACATTGGTAAATTTGTGGATAATATTCTTGCCCAAGCTCTTTTACGCGCTCTAATAATTTAAACCCAGAGGGTCTGTGCCAATCATATAGTTCATTCTGGCCTCTTGGGTGCTTTTGAAGAATAAAAAGAAGGAAATATTTTACTTCTTTATAATAATTTTCCACAAGACTATCCTCTTTTAAGGCATTTTTGACTCTTAAATGATCAAAAAAAGGGTCGTTTGAATTCTGCATGATGGGAATGAGGCAATTTTGAAGCTGCGCAGGAGAATATTGAAAATGCGTGTTGAGCCAGGATAATGCGTCTAATCTAATCCAGCTAAATCTTGTTGGCGTATTGATAAAAGTGAGTAAGGATCTTTCAGATTCTATATTTTGAATGTGTGGATAAACCTCTTCTAATAAGCTCCCTAATTCTCCTTCGTCTTCATATTTGAGATCATGAGCTTGATCCGCAATGTTGTGTAGGGATGCTAAAATTTGGGGATGATGCTTTTTTGATTCTAATCTAGCTGCATCCGATAATTCATGTGCCGCAGACAATCGATCTTTACCAAGGGTTTGTGGGTCTTCCATAATACATCGATATAGAAAATCTTCTAAAAATTTTTTGCTTTTTAGATTTTGAATGTTTTGAAGATGATTTTTTATATCTGTCATTTTATTCTTTGATTTGTAAGCGAAATTCACGAGATTATATAAATATTGAAGCTTTTTATTCGACATTTCGCTTAAATAAATTTCTTTTCTTTGGGATTTTTCAAACAGGATGGAAATAAAACGAGGATTGCACAAAAGAGCATCAGGGATTTCTGTTGTGGAAGGATTTTTGAAAAAATCAATCATCTTTTCTGGGGCAGCTATATCTTCAGGGGAAACGCCTATCCCGCGCATGAAGAAAAGCAAACCTTGGAGTAGGTCACGATTTTTTAAAAGATCATCGAGAAATGGAGTTAAAAGAGTGGTTGTTTCATCAAGGGTTAGTCTTGAAAAAAGGATCTGCATTGTTTGATATGCAAAGGGCACATAAACATCGCGAGAGCCTTGAAGGCGGGGGATTCGGGTTGCATTTTTATTTTTGTAAAATATGCCAAAAAAGTTGGCATTCATAGAACGGGTGAATTCCAGTCGATTTTCCTTGAGGAGTAATCCAGAAAAGGCTTCAATCCAATCTTTAAGATCTTCCCCTGTGAAATAAGGGAAAATCATCATGCCCGTTTTCCTAAAATACTCCATCAGATGTGAAGGGTCATTTTCCGGGATGTATGTCATATTTTGGATAAACCCCTCTTCAATTGTCAGAGGTTTTGGTGTATCTGATTCTAAGGGTAAGATTCCCATATCTCCTGATCCCAAAACTGGGCCGGAAAACAAGATGCCAAGGAGTATTTTCTTTAGTATTTTCATTTTTATAGTTCCGTTTATTGATACATTACATTATTGTTCAATAACGGTATTTTTAAAAAAAATCAAGATGATATTTAATTGTTTTTCAATTTTGACTGTTGCGTCCTTTGCTTTTAATCGGTAGTCTGTGGATTGATCATCCATGATAGAACGTAGAAAATGTTCAATTTGTGGATAAAACTTTTCTCCAAACCCATTTAATTTCTCTGATGCTTTAAATCGATAGTGGGGGCCGATGGCTTGATCTTTCATGATGAACAACAATCCTGTTGCAAGTTGAGGGTGATATTTTTCCCCTAGTTTTTCTAGTGTTTCTATGGTCTGAAATCGATGGCGTGGGTCTGCCGATCGGTTTTCTATCATGGAAAGCAGTCCTATTGAAAGTTGTGGATGATACTTTTCTCCCAGTCTTTCTAATTTTTCCACTGCTTTAAATTGATGGTGCGGGTCTACTGACCGATTTTCCATCATGGAAAGCAGTAAATCTGCAACTTTTGGATAATATTTTTCTCCAAGTTCTTCTAACGTGTCGAGTGCTTGAAATCGGCTGTGGGTGCTCTCTCTTGAATGTTTCGCCATGGGGGGCGTCATTTTTACAGGTTGTGGGTGATCCCCCTCTTGGGAACTTTGGAATTTCTCTATATGTTGATGAAAATTCCATTGATCTGCCAGAGATTCTTGAGTCTGTCGTTCTTGTGAAAAAACCGGGTATTGTGTTGTGCGAAAAGTTGGACGAAAATTACGGCGGTGATTCGTATGGATAAATGTCTTCATTGCTTATCTCCTCAACATTAATTTCTTCTATCATGTTCATCTTTTATAAAATCAACAAGAAGAAAACAAACTCTTTTTCAACCTCTGTTTTGGTGTTGATCTTGAATTTTGCTTAACATAAACTCTGCGCATGGTTTTATAATTTCTTGAAGATTATCCCATTTTTCATCTTCCAAGCCAAGGCATATGGCCTTTGCGCGTTGCATGACGGGTTGGTATATTTGAGGCAGAAGTTGGGTGATCCAATCGGGCCCAATAAAAAGATTTTCACGAATTATTGCCGTTATTATTTTTCTCAAAAACCCTTATCAGAAAAAGAATCAAACGTATGAAACAAAGCGAGGAGAATCTTGGAAGATTCATGGGAAGATTCACAGGTGCGTTTCATCGCAAAAAGCCCTAAATCTTTCCCATCTGATCATTCCAGTCTAGGTCTATTCACTCTCTAGGCCCTGTCAGTTGAAGCCTGTTGCTCCGAGGTTTTCTTTCTTTGGGCATGGGGGGCACGTCAGGATAGGCGGTGATCTCCCGTTTAATGCGTTTTGAGGGAACTTGATTCAAGGTGATCAAAAGTTCTCGCCGCGTATTTTTTAAATTCTTCATTTCTCTTTCATCGTCATGATCGGTCACCGATAAAAGCCCGATTTTAATTTCAATTAAATCCATTAAAACTTCTAACGATTTTCTCGAAAGATGATCCATATTTTTGCTCCATGTTCCGTTGGTTGATGACTTATTCTCTGCCTTAAGATTAATCTAACACACAAAAGGTTAAAACTTTGTTAACAAAAAACTTTTTTGTGTTAATATTTAAAAAAATAACAAAAGGATTAAAATTTTATGCATATTCTCATCATTGGTGGAACGGGTTTTATTGGGTCGTATCTGGCGAAAAAGCTCTGTGAAAAAGGGTCTATAACTGTTACGGGGCGGGATCTAAACTTTGATCAAACGATGTCTCCCGATGTGATCATCAACCTTGCGGGGGAACCTTTGGAGAAAAGGCGGTGGAATCTGCGCGTAAAACAAGAGATTTACGATAGCCGGATTGAAACAACAAAAAAAATTGTAGACTACATCAAAGACCTACCCCAAAAGCCTAAACTTTTCCTCAGTGGCTCGGCCATTGGGATTTATGGGCATAGCCTGGATCATGTTTTTACAGAAAATGACGATATTTCCCCACAAGATTTTTGCCAAACGTTGGTCTTGGATTGGGAAAAAGAAGCCCTGAAAGCAAGGGAATTTGGTGTGCGCGTATGCCTTTTGCGCACAGGGATTGTTTTGGGGAAAAATGGCGGCGCCCTTTCTCAGATGTTGCCCGCATTTACCTTAGGTTTAGGTGCGATTTTGGGCAAAGGAGACCAGTGGATGTCATGGGTGCATATGGATGATGTTGTGGGCGCGATCCAGTTTCTCATGGACCACGACATCCACGGCCCCGTGAATCTAACCTCCCCCACCCCCGTGACCAATCAAACATTGACAAAAGAACTGGCCAAAGCCTTAAATCGCCCTTCTTTTTTAAAATTCCCACCTTTTCTGGTACGCCTCCTCTTTGGAGAAATGGCAGATGCCCTTCTCCTAAACGGCCAAAAAGTCATCCCCCAAAAACTCCAAGAATCCGGGTACATTTTTAAATTCCAAGATATCAAAACAGCATTAGAAGATGTCCTGATATGAAGAGAATATCCCTAAAAAGGCTTGCTAGATTGACTATCGATTATTGACCGTTTCACTTTAAGATTTTGCGCATATTCAATTGATTGACCGCATGAAAATGCTTATATTTTTCATCAAACTGTTTATATTCTTCCCCCTGAAGCTCCCCAGAATTTTGAACCATATTCGATAGGCAAAGTCGAAATTCTAGGTATGCAATGGAGGCGTAGAGGGCCACATGGTTCATCTTATCGTAAGCATCTGCCCACATCGAACCATATTGTTTATCCCAAAAGATTTTTTCTTGGGATTTGATGGGAATTTTGTTGAAAAACTTTTTCCCCTCAAAGCATGGCCGGATCAGATGAACATCAGGCGTTTCCCCACCTTGGTCAAGGGAGACAGCGATATTCACATACCTGTGTGTCTTTTGATTCAAAGGCACCAATACTTTTTCTAAAAAAACTCCCAATTCATATGTAAAATAGTCCGCAAACAAGTCTTTTTCAGCGGAAATGGAAGATGACGGGTCCTGCTCTTTCTGGGTCAGACTCCCCCCAAGGCACCATACTTCCCCCCCCAAAGAAACTGTAAGCGCGGCGATCAGTATTAAATTTCTCATTTGTATACGTTCCTTTCGTTTAAAGCCCCCATGTGAAGAACTTTATGATTCCAATGATCAGTCTTTTGTAAAAAGGTAAACAAAGTCTTAACAGGATTTAAAATTGACTTTTTCATGGGGATTTGTTATGATGTAAAAATAATAATGGAGTCTTTTATATGATTAAATTTGTGGGCCGGAAGCAGGAACTAAAACAGCTTCAAGATCTTTTCGAGCGCGGCGATGCACGGATTGCGGTGATTAAGGGGAGACGGCGTGTGGGCAAAACTGCGCTGATCAGGGAGTTTGCTAAGGGGA
>CAIYWZ010000043.1 GCA_903930075.1 uncultured Alphaproteobacteria bacterium
TCATGGTGTGGACATCCTTTCTATAAATTGGTTGATCAATTTATGGCTCTTTCGAAGCCGTTTCTCAAGGTCAAGGCCAGTGTACCACAGGCACACTGCCCCCGTCCATACCATCATCCCCGCGCGCGAGGATGACAGGAAGGGGTGATGATCGGAATTGGGGGGGAGGAATTATTAATTTGACAACAACTGTCTCTTTTATTAGATTCCTGTGTATGTTATCAAAATTAATATACTCTCATTTTTTCCAAATATTTATAACGCTCATATGTGCGTTTTTTTGTCATGGATGGATCCCTCTAGAACTCAAGCAAGGGTTTTTATCATTAAGCCTTTTGATCCGGGAATCCCTCATTTTCATGATCCCTTTGCTGATTTTTTCCTCCACCTACACAGCGTTTTCCAAAATGCGCGGGCAAGCGATTTTTTTGATCATTCTTTTGATTGCCTGTGTGATGATATCAAATTTTTTAAGCGTGAATATCGCTGGAATTTTTAGTTATTTTACTCTATTAGGCAGCGACAATCATCTAGAAATCTTACATAAAACACAAGAACTATTGCCGTTGTTTTCCTTTAAAATCCCCACATTCATCCCCAATTACGCCGCCCTTATCCTCTCGTTTGTTTTGGCTCTCACGGGCTCAAAAAGAGTGGATCAGGCCACGCAAAAATTAAAAACCATTGTAGATATATTTTTCAATCGGTTTTTTATCCCCATGTTACCCCTTTTTATCTTTGGTTTTGTCTTGAAAATGATCCATGAAGATGCGGCAAGCGAGATTTTTTGGATCAATGCCCTGGGCTGCGTTTTGATGGTTGTATTGCTTGGGATATATTTGATGTTTCTTTTTTTCCTGGCCGTTATTTTATATAGCAAGAATGCAAAAGCGTTTGCCAAAACACTCATCGAACCTGGCATTGCCGCTTTTACAACCATGTCCAGTGCGGCGGCCCTGCCCTTTTCCCTCAAAGCCGCAAAGGAAAACACCAATAATCCGGAAGTTTCCATGGTCACCATCCCCATCACAGCCAATATCCACATGATCGGGGACTCGATCTGCATCCCCATCATCGCCATGATGATTTTATCCGCCTATCACCACCCCATGCCAACCTTGCCTGCCTATCTCTATTTTTCCCTGGCCTTTATATTGACCAAATTCTCCGGCGCCGGCATGCCAGGAGGCAGCATCCTCGTCATGGCCCCTATTTTAGAATCCGTCCTTGGGTTCACCCCCGATATGACCGCCCTCATCACGATTTTTTACATGCTCATCGACCCTCTCACCACGCTTGGCAATGTCATTGGCAACAATATCTTTGTTGTTCATTTTGGCAAGCTTTATGAGAAAATATCACGTTAAAACCTTAAATCTTTGCCCCCACCAAAATCATAAACGCCTTTAATTTTCTATTAATTTTTATCCTATTTACTGAGGTTCTGAAATAAAACAACCAATGGAGTAGATAAAAATGCGTAACAAAAAAAATTCTTTCTCGAAAATGACCCAGGCGATTCTGGCTACAACATCCATGACAGTGACTTTTTCAAGCGAAGAAGCCAAAGCGATGGTGGCAACCAGCCATGCCCCCCGTCAGAATTTCCCCAAGGTCCCGGTTTTTAAAGATCCCAAGATCAACAACCGAGATCAAAACGCCATGAAACTCTTCACCTCTTTGGAAGCGAAAAATGCCAAAATGGCCCTTCCCAAAGCCCTGATCAAAGGTATTGCCGTTGCCAAAAAAGCCCAGCACAGGCTTGATATCAAAGCACAAACCAATTTTACCCAAATGGATTTCTGGCTTGCTGGAAAAAATCAAAATATCGTCACGGAAAAAGGTGCAACGATCCACATTCTTCAACCCAAAGACGGTACCTTTGTTGCAAATTTTGGTAATTTTAAAGAGTCCCAACTTGCCCTCCACAAAGGAACTATCGAATCTCCCCAAGGACATTTGGTTCTGGCCAACCCGGCTGGATTCATGTTTGAAGACGGCTCAAAAGTTGATGTGTCAAGGCTCACGGTCCTGGTTGGCGGCGATATCAAGGTGGACGAGAAAAATAATATCAGCATGAAAAAAATCACCCGCCCCGAATCCGTGTTCATCAACCGCGGTGAAATCAACATCACAGATGCCGGCCTTTCTTCCTTCGTTGCCCCCCACATGGCCCATTTTGGCAAAATCATCGCCGCCAAAGGCAACGTCCAACTGCGCGCAGGCGTTGTGGCCGTGGACCTCCATGGCGATGGCAACATCCTGATTGAAGCAAAAGAAGTGGATTTAGAAGCAGCCGAAAAATTAGCACAAGAAAATTTAGGCGAAAAAGGCCTCTATCTTCTATCGGGATCAGATGCATTGGACCTGATCAGAAAGGCTGCCAACACAGGAGCACAAGCAACCCACGCTCGTGTTGAAGGCGGCGACATCATCATCGGCGCGCCCGTTGTACAGGTGAAGAAGACGGATATTGTTGCGAAAAAGGAACAAGAAGGCGGACGCGTCAAAATCGAGGGAAAATTCATCCACGTAGATCAAAACTCCACCATCGATGCCAGCGGCAAAAATACCGCAGGCAGGATACTTATCGGAGGAGACTTCCAAGGAAATCTCGAAAAACACGCCTTCAAAGGCGAACCCGGAAAACTCGCCCCACACAGCGACTTCACCATTGCAAAAGAAAACAACGCCCACAAAGTCATCGTTGAGGAAGGCGCAAAAATCACCGCAACCGGTTCTGAAACAGGAGGACAACTCGTCATCTGGTCAGGCCAAAACAGCAACGACGCCAGCATCACCTACATGAACGCCACCGCCGATTTAAGTTCCTCACTGGGCCAAGGCGGCGCCTTCGAAGTCTCCTCCAAAGGAAGGGTCATTCTCCCCACAGGAACCCTACAACTAGACACTAAAGGCCCCCTCGGCCAGGGCCTAAGGCTTATCGACCCTGCGCATCTCATTTTTGCCGCAGATGCTACAACTGCAGCCATTGCAAATGCACCTTGGTCTGGAACAACAGCTGTTCTGGATCAAAATTCAGGAAACTCCCTAACTTCTGGAAGCAGTCCATATAGTTTATCTCATAGTACCCCACACTTTTTGTAACCTCAAAAAATATAAGAATTTTCATCCCAAAAAAGTTAAAAAAGCATTGCATAAGTGATTGCAAACGCATAATATTTCCGCAAAAAAAA
>CAIYWZ010000044.1 GCA_903930075.1 uncultured Alphaproteobacteria bacterium
CCAGGCACAAACAAGTGCATAAACTAAGGGTGATTAGCTCAGCTGGGAGAGCATCTCGTTTACACCGAGAGGGTCGGCGGTTCGATCCCGTCATCACCCACCATTTTATTTTCTAAAGACAAAACCCCTTGCAAATAGACCTTTATGTATGATATAAACCCCATAATATTGAATGTAAAGGTAAGCACAAAATATGACGACATCTAAAGAGATCTACATCACCCGGGAAATTGAGGCGTTTATCAAGATCCAATCCCAGCATTACCCGATTCTCTCCATTATGGGACCACGGCAATCGGGAAAGACGGAGATGATCAAAAAATATTTTCCGGAATTGCCATACTTTGACTTAGAGCAAAAGGAAACGCGTAAAAAAGTTCTTGAAAACCCCGATCAATTTGTGCGAGAGAATTACATGGATGGGGTGATTTTTGATGAGTTTCATTATGTTCCAGAACTGACCGAAATCCTCAAAACCGTTTCTGATGAGATTCGTCATGAAGTTCGTAAGCAAGGCATAACAGCTATCCCCACTAGATTTGTCTTAACCGGATCTCACAATTATCTTTTCGATTCTAAAATACGCGAGACCATGGTAGGTAGAGCTGCCCTGATTAAATTATTGCCCTTTAGCCTTCAAGAATCTGGCTGCAAAGACCCCTTTGAGGCGATGTATAAAGGGGGATACCCAGTTTTACATGTGAACGGACAAGTCCCTGAGAATTTTTTTCCGGCCTATATTGAAAATTACCTAGACCGCGAAGTCAAAACCGTCCATGGTATTGAAGATTTGAGGACCTTTCGCAAATTTATGCAAATGTGCGCGTATTTGACCGGTAACTTTTTCGATTATGAAACCGTTTGTAGGACTCTAGATTTAAAGAAAAAAACAGTTGAAAAGTGGCTAACAATCCTTTATTCTAGCTACATCATCTTTTTTGCAGGACCCTATCATAAAAGCGCCATCGCCAAATTTGCCAATAAAGACAAACTCTATTTTTACGACACAGGACTTTGCGCAGATTTGATGGGAGCGCAATCGGCCGAGCATATCCGGATTAATTCTGACTTCAAGGGAAAATTTTTTGAAAACCTTATTTTCAGTGAGCTCTGGAAGAAAAATTTCATCAAAGGCAGGTACCTTGACCCGGCTTATTTTTGGAACGTTAAAGGTGAAGGCGGATACGAGGTCGATATGATCATCGAAGGCATGACGAATCTTAAAGCCATCGAAATCAAAGCGTCTGATAAATTTGACCCCCGCTGGTTTGCGAATATGAGCAAGGCCAAACAGCTTCAGGAAGCTCAAAAATTCGTCGTCTACACCGGCCCAACCATGGATGTTGAAGGCGGCAGGGCGATTAATTTTTGCGACCTCCACCTGTTGTTTTTGGATTAAAAATCCTTGTAAATAGAAAATGATATACAATACTCAAGAATTTAAGCAAGGATAGCAAATGACCATATCTAAAGAGATCTACATCACCCGGGAAATTGAGGTGTTGATTGACAGGAAATCTCAGTATTACCCAGTCCTCTCGATCATCGGTCCACGTCAATCTGGAAAAACAAAATTAATTCGCAAACACTATCCCCATTTGCCCTATTACGATTTTGAAGATGAAAATTTGCGAAAAGACGTTGAGAAAGATATTATTGGGTTTGTAAGGGACAATATAGAAGGGGCCATTTTTGATGAATTTCAAAATATTCCCGATATCACCAAAGCCCTGAAAGTTGTCTCCGACGAATTGCTCTGGGAAGCAAATAAACAAGGAATCACAGCCGTTCCCGCAAGATTTATCATCACCGGATCCCACAACTATTTGCTCGATTCAAGGGTCAAAGAAGGCATGGTGGGGCGCGTTGCCAATATCAAACTTTTATCTTTTACCATTTCCGAAACAGGCGGGCGCAACCCCTTTGCCCTGATGTATCAAGGCGGATACCCCGTGATTTACACAAACAAACGCCTCCCAGAAGATTTCTTCTCAGAATATGTTGAAAATTATCTCGACCGGGAAGTGCGGAATATACACGGCATACACGATCTCATCACCTTCAAAAGTTTCATGGAAATTTGCGCATCCTTGACAGGCAATTTTTTTGATTATCAAAAAGTGAGTCAGGTTTTGGGAATTTCTAAAAAAATCATCGATAAATGGCTCGCTGTTCTGCATGCAAGCTACATCGTCTTTTTTGCACGCCCCTATCACAAAAGCGCAATTGCCACATTTGCCAATAAAAGTAAACTTTATTTCTATGACACAGGACTTGCGGCCTCATTGCTGGGAACAAAAGCACCTGAACATATTGTGATCAACCAAGATTTACGAGGGAAACTCTTTGAAAATTTAATTGTCAGTGAACTCTGGAAGAAAAATTTCATCAAAGGCCGCTACCTTGATCCCGCCTATTTTTGGAATGTCACAGGCGAAGGCGGATATGAAGTGGATATGATCATCGAGGGTATGGTTGGACTTAAAGCCATCGAAATCAAATCCAGTGACACCTTTGATTCCAGGTGGTTTGCGAATATGAATAAGACCAAACAGCTTCAAGATGCAAAAAAATTCGTCGTCTATACGGGACCAACACAGGATGTTGAAGGCGGCAGGGCTTTGAATTTTACGGATCTGGATCAGTTGTTTTTGGATTAAAAATCCTTGCAAATCGCACTTCAGTTGAGTATAATACGTTATCTGAACAATAAGGAGTTTAACGTTTTATGTCGACACAGCGCAGGGTTTATGTCCACCGGGAAACGGAAAATTTGATTGCCCGTCAAATTCCCAATTACCCGATTCTCTCCATCGTGGGGCCTAGGCAATCGGGCAAAACGGAGCTGATTCGAAACTATTTCCCCCATTTAAAGCATTACGATTTTGAAGATCTACCCACCAGAGCCCTTGTGGAAAAGGATATTACGGGATTCGTGCGCGCCAACATAGAAGGGGCCATTTTTGATGAATTTCAATTTGTGCCAGAAATCACGCAGGTTCTCAAAGTCGTGGCAGACGAACTCATCTGGGATGCCCACCAGCGGGGGGAAAACACAGCCCATGCACGGTTTATCATCACCGGATCCCACAATTATCTCCTGGATGATCGTATCAAAGAAGGCATGGTGGGAAGGGTTGCGAACATTAAATTGCTTCCCTTTAACATTGCTGAAACAAGCCTGAATGACCCCTTTTCGCTCATGTACAAGGGCGGGTATCCTGCGATCCACACGAATAAAACCGCCCCTCACCTGTTCTTCATAAACTATATCGAAAATTATTTAAACCGGGAAGTTCGAACCATTCATGGAATTGAAGATCTTTCAAAATTCCAAGAATTCATGGAAATTTGTGCTTCGTTTGCGGGAAATTTCTTTGACTATGACACGGTGGGCTCGGCCCTTGGCCTGAAAAAAGAAATACTCGACCAATGGCTCATGGTTTTATTTTCAAGCTACATCATTTTTTTTGCAAGACCTTACCATAAAAGCTTGATCAAACAAATGGCAAAAAATCATAAACTCTATTTCTATGACACAGGACTGTGCGCAAGTCTCATGGGCGTTAAATCTCCAGAACATATCCAATTAAATGGAAAATTTCGCGGGAAACTCTTTGAGAACTTAATATTTAGCGAGTTATGGAAGAAAAATTTTAGCCAAGGACATTACCTCCAACCGGCCTATTTTTGGAATATTACAGGGAAACATGCCCATGAAGTGGATATGATCATCGAGGGTATGGTGGGACTTAAAGCCGTTGAAATCAAATCATCCTCCAAATTCGATCCCCGCTGGTTTGCGAATATGCAAAAGCACGAAATGTTGCGCGAAGCCGAAAAATTCGTCGTCTATACGGGACCAACACAGGATGTTGAAGGGGGCAGGGCGATCAATTTTTGCGACCTGCACCTGCTGTTTCTAGAGTAACCTTTCATTAACTTTTGTCTCCTATTCTTTGAAAAAAGATAAAAACGGAGACAAAATAAATGCGCAAAATTACATCCCTCATCCTGGCCACAACGGCGTTAAGCTTTGAATTAAATGCGTTGGTGGCAACGCAGAATGCGCCCCGGATGACTGTCATGAAAGACCCTTCATTCAACACCCCATCTTTCAATACGCTGTCTTTCAATGCGCAAGACGCAAAAGCCTCCAGAGTCGCCCTGCCCCGGGCCGTTTTACAAGGAAAAGCGCAGATTGAAAAAATCCATGATCTCCTTTCCATCAAAGCCAAAACAGATTTCACCCACGTGGATTTTATGTTAGCTGGTCCAAATCAAAATATCATCACGGAAAAAGAGGCAAGCATCAAGATCGAGCAACCAACAAGCGGAACGTTCCTGGCAAATTTTGGCAATTTTAACGACTCGCGTATAGCCCTCCACAAAGGCACCATCACCGCAAAACAGGGTCATTTGGTCATGGCCAACCCCGCAGGATTCATGTTTGAAGACGGATCAAAAGTCGATGTTTCAAGACTCACCGTGCTCGTTGGCGGCAAAGTCGATGTGGACGGCGCAAATAACATAAGCATGCGCAATATCACACACAAAGACGCCGTTTTCATCAGTCGTGGTGACATTTCATTATCAGACGCCGGCCTCTCCTCGTTCGTTGCCCCCCACATGGCCCATTTTGGCAAAATCATAGCCTCAAAAGGCAATGTCCAACTGCGCGCAGGCGTCGTGGCTGTGGATCTGTATAACGATGGACAAATCCTAATCGAGGCCAAAGAAGTGGATCTACAAGAAGCCGAAAAACTGGCCCAAGAAAACTTAGGCGAAAAAGGCCTCTATCTACTATCTGGCACAGGCGCACTAGACGTCATCAAAGGCGCCGTCAACACCGGCAATAACGCCACCCATGCCCACATCGAAGGCGCAGACATCATCATCACAGCGCCCGTTGTGGCGTTGAAGAAGACAAACATCGTTGCCTCCACCACACCTTCCTCTCCTTCCTCCCTCCCCCCTGTTTCGGGTCATCTTCAGAGCGCCCCCACGTCCCGTCATCTTCAGAACTTTAGTTCTGGAGATCTCCCTTACCCCCCAACAGCACTCCCTTCACCGCAAGACAAGGGAGATCCCCGTGTTGCGAGGATGATGGTATGGACGGGGGCAGTGTGCCTGTGGTACACTGGCCTTGACCTTGAGAAACGGCTTCGAAAGAGCCATAAATTGATCAACCAATTTATAGAAAGGATGTCCACA
>CAIYWZ010000045.1 GCA_903930075.1 uncultured Alphaproteobacteria bacterium
AGGAGCACTCTACAGAATTGATTCTTAATTTAAACGAAAAACATGAGATTATTTTAAATATACTTGGAAAAATGTATTGGGATATGTATTCTTAATTTTGCGATAAAGAGGTGCGGAATGTCGGTTTTATTTACCAAATCCTGAGAATCTTAAATATATAACACAACTATAGGCGCAATACATTCTTCGCGGCAAGAAAATGGAGATCCCCGAACACGTTCGAGGATGCCCCAAGCGAGGGAATTTCAGTCAACAGTTACAAGATATAAAAAAGGTACTAAAATGATCAGATTTGGTTTTATTTTCCTTCTTTTCTTAACTTCCTGCGATAACCCTGCCGATATATTGGGAAAAAAAGCTCCCCCGGAATGGGTTGATCCCGATACACTTTTAGAAAAAGGCAGCCTTTATTGTTATAAAACTCTTGCTGATTATGACTGTTATGCGGCTCCCCAAGCCAATGAAATGGGAAGACTGGAGGGATTTTACGGCCCTCCAGTCCCTTAAAATCTTAAAGGTTATGTAACATTCACCCCCCACCGCAGTCATCTTCAAAACTTTAGTTTTGTAAGATCTCCCTTCTCTTGAGCCCAGAAAGAAGATGCGTTCCCCAAAAAGAACGTTCCCACAAGTTACTATTGATCCATATAAAAACCGGGAGTGCCTTGGGGAGGGTAAGGGAGATCTCCATGGCTAAAGCCATGAAGATGACAGGTCAGGGGGGTGGTGAATAGTTACAAGGTTATTTTAGATGATCATAACGAGGCATCGGCGTGATGAGTTTATCAATAATGATTTTTCTAATGCCATCATGAATCTCAAATCCCCTGGAGTTATTTTTAAAGGTTAGATTCTCTAAAATCAAAACGTTCACTTTTTCAGCCGGATAATAAATATTTGTTGTCTTAAATCCCGGAACAATGCCACTGTGGCTGATTTCTGTTGATCCAAAGGTTTTCCCAACTTGAACGCCATAACCATATCCCATCCTGCCCCAGCGGTGGTCTATATCCACATAAGAGGTAAACATTTTGTCATAAGCCTCATCTGAGAGAAGATCTTCCCCGTGAAGACACCTCCCCCACCGCATAAAATCTTTAGGCGTTGAAATAATGCCAAGGGAAGGATTTTCTCTTGGATCTCTTTCTAAGAAATCATTGATGAGTTTTCTTCCCCTCCATTCACGCCAGCCTTCTTTATACTCAGGGTAGAGCAATTTGAAAAATAAACGGTCTCCTTTTTCTTTGGCAAATGTATGTTTCATTCCACATCTTTGGGCCAAATTATCAATTTGTTCTTCAAAACTTGTCAGCGTAATCCTTGAAATCAGTTTTCCAATCAGATCGTATCCCGCATTGTTATAAATAAACTGTTTTTGTGGATTTCCTGTATGCGTTAAAAGCTGATGTAAGGTGACATTATAGGGAAGTCCCAGTTCAGGAAGATACTCGCGTATAGGCGTATGTAATCCGATCATCCCTTGGTCTACCAAACGAAGGGCCATGACGGCTGTCATTTGTTTTGCAAGATCAGCGATCACAAAGGGTTGATGCAGGGACATTGCGGGAACATTATAATATCCTTGCGCATGCTCATAAATACGATATTCATCCAAATCTACAAGTATAACTCCACTAAATGGAATCGATTCTTTGTCGGACAATAAACTGTATATATCCGTTGATATATCTTCATGTTGGACTACATTTACATGTCTGGGGAGTTGGCTACAAGCGACCAGAACGCAAACACTCATAAATAATAAAATCTTTTTTAATAACATTAAGCACCACCTTTTTTATCTTTCATGTAATGGAAAAAAGGTTAACAAAGTGTTAACAAAAATCTACCCTTTACATTAAAACTTACGAAAAATACGTTGAATTATTTTTGCACTGATGGGATAAAAAAAGCATCCCACCAAGGTCTCTTGAAGAAGATTATTCCAGCCAGACACCCCATAGATCAGCATATTGATCAGCAAAAACAGCGTAAAAATACCCCATACATAATAAAAATCTTTAAAAAAGAGATAATCTTTTTGTCCATCAAGAAAAAATCTAATCAAAACAAAAAAGAACGTATAAAATCCAAGGCTCGCAAATGAAATAAGATCTTGCAGCATCCCAATGATCAGAACGCTTGTTAAGGGGAAAAACAAAGGACAATACAAAGATAATTGAAAAATGACAAGAAACATAAAAACCCCTTTAAGGGGATGGTAAAACCGATCATGGGTGACAAGCAAACTGAGAAACAAAAATAAAAACACACCTGCGCGCACAAGAAAAATTATCATTTTAAAATCATCACATAATTAATTCTTAAGATATCCACGCAAGGTTTCACCAAGGGAATATCATTTTCAAAACTTGCAATTTCACCAATGATCAAATTCTCAGGATATAATTCGTTAAAATGGGTTGTATACACAAGTTCACCGATTTTAGGTTTTTCACTTAAATACTTAAAGGCCAAAAGACCCTCTCTATAATTGGTGATCAGCCCTTTTTCTTTCGTTTTATCGCTTTGAGCCGGCACTTTTAACGCTTTATCCAGGATTGTTTCCACTAAACTATATTTCTCCCAAACGTCTTTAATTTTCCCCACCAACCCTTTAGGCGCAATGACCACTTGCCCGATTTTGAGTCCATCGTTGCTTCCCTTATTCAAGGTAATATTCATCTGTGTTTGATTCGTGTGAACGCCAATCACCTGGGCAATTGTTGCGGGAGAATTTGGAGGCAAAGGGCTTTTAAGGATATCTCTTAAATTTTCCACTTCCATTTGTAATTTAAAATAATCACTTTTGAGCATGTCGTAACGATCCTGGAGATTTTCAAAGCGCTCTGTTACATCACTCTTAAACCCTGAGTATCCTGAAAAAAATTCTAAAATTGGGAATAAAAATATAAGAATGCCGTGCTTTAAGGAAACAAGAAGAGAGGTGAAGCGATCGAGAATAAAAACCACCATAAGACCTATCAAAATATAGATATAATTTCTAAAAGAGACCAGAAAAGAAGATTTTAAGAAAAACATGCCTGTAACTGTTGCCAAAAATGTGTTATCTAGGGGTAATCATGATATAAAAGAGAAAAAAATGCAATCACTGTATGCAAAAATAAAAACATATTCCACCCACCCCCAAGCTTTTTGGATTTTAATGCTGATGAGCTTTTTGGAAAGCTTTATTTTTCCCATTCCTCCCGATATTTTAATGGCCCTGATGATTGTCGCAAAACGGGATTCAGCTCTGAAACTTGCATTTTGGGCCACCGTTTTTTCATGTTTGGGGGGCATCGTTGGATATTCTATTGGATATTTTCTTTATCAAACGGTAGGGGTTTTTATTATCGAAACATATGGATATCAACAAGCGGCCCTTGGATTTCAAGAAATTGCAAAGTCCTGGGGGTTTTGGGTCATTGCCCTGAAATCCCTCACGCCCATCCCTTTTAAAGTTGTCACCATCTTAGCTGGAGCCGCGTCCATGGACTTTCAGGCGTTTATTTTTGCATGCTTTATTGGCAGAGGCACACGCTTTTTCATTTTCGCAATGCTCTGCTGGTATTTTGGGCCACAGCTCGATGATATTTTTAAACGCCGAATGGGGCTTGTACTTATCATTATGCTTGGTATAATAGTTTTTGGATTTTGGTTAATAAAGGTAATTTTATGATTATACGTTTCTTCCCCTTCATTATTTTTACTGTTTGCGCGTTCGCCCTCGGGTTTGTCGCTGTGGCGGAGCATATTTGGGGGATAGAGCCTTGTATCTTGTGCATTTACGCAAGAATTCCCTATTGGATTGCGATGATTTTAAGTCTGTTTGCAATCCCTTTAAAAAGGTATCTTCCCCTTTTATATTGCATCACTTTTTTGACCGGTGCTGGAATTTCCATCTATCATGTGGGCGTAGAACACAAAGTTTTTAATGCCCCTGCCTCATGTTCGGCAATAAAACCGATGAAAAACTTGAATCTTTCCGACATTGAGTCTACAATTATGAATCGTAAAGTTGTAAGGTGTGACGTTGTCAATTGGAGACTTTTGACACGGTCTGCGTCTGAATGGAATTTATTACTGGTTATCATTCTTTTTATTTTTTCAGGAGCAATAGGGAGAGAGCAATGGATAAGGAAACGTTAAACAGCTATATTCGTGTCAATCACGCCGGTGAATTTGGGGCGGTGCGCATTTATGAAGGCCAAAGAGATGCGTTGAAAAATAGCGCCGTTCTGCCTTTGATTGAAGATATGCTCTCTCAAGAGCAGGAACACTTAAGCGCCTTTGAAGATGAAATGCGCACCCGCCAAATCCGCCCCACGGCTTTTCTGCCGCTTTGGTCGGTTTTGGGATATGGACTTGGATATGTTTGTGGGAAAATTGGGCCTTCAGCCGCCATGGCGTGCACTAGGGGCGTGGAAGACATCATCGATGATCACTATCAACATCAGCTCAATACGATTGGTGCAGAAGAAGAGAATTTAAAGACAAAAATCAAAAAATTCCAGGACGACGAGATTCACCATAAAAATATTTCTCTGGAAAACGGCGCCAAAGATGCTCCTTTTTATCCAATTCTAACCGCGGGTATACGGGCTGCAACTCTCCTGGCTATTGCGATATCTAAAAGAATTTAAAATCACAAGAGGATTTTCATCCCCTCGTGGGTTGATTGAAACCCTAAGGATTCATAGAATTTCTGCGCCCTTAGTCTTTCTTTATTCGTTGTCAGCTGAATAATCGATGCGCCTTTGGCTTTACCATACTCAATGGCCTGGCGAATCATCCATTCTCCAATCCCCTTGCCCCGATAACTTTGGGCCACACGCACAGCCTCTATTTGAAGCCGTGTGGATCCCACAAACGTCAGGGATGGAATCAAGGTGAGTTGACACGTGCCAATCACCTTCGATTCATATTCTTCCACAACCATCAGATATTGGGCAGGATCCGAATCGATTCTTTCAAAGGCATCGATGTAAGCTTGGTCAATGTTATAGGATGCATTTTCCCGAACACTACCAAAATCATCCTCCAAAAGAAGGCCAATGATCTTTTTCAAGTCTTTAATCGTGGCCTTTCTGTGGGTGAGATCGTCTATATTCTGCTGCATCATACAATTATAATTTAAACTTAAGGCCAAACTCAATGGAATTATCATCCATCGAAGATAGATTCATATTTCCATAAACATTCGTCTGTGGATCAATGTTTGCTTTGAATCCAAGCGCCAAGGATGATTTGATTCCAGCTTCATTTTGCACCCGTTTCCCGTCACCTTCACGCACCAAGGTCAGATTATCCCCATTGGCATAAGAGACATTCAACGATGCAAAGGCTTCCACGGGAACTTCTTGAACATTGAATTTTGATGCAACATCAAATCCAAGACCTGCCTCCATTAATCCCTTGCCTGTGGCCTTCATATGGAAAGAATCTCCGTCTGTTTTAAGCGCTCCACTCACATCAATGAGCTTCCCATAACTTGCCGAAACTTTTGGAGAAAACGTCAAGCCAGAGAGTTTAAACGCATGGGACAGTTCGCTTTTCACTTGGAAAAACGACGTTTTTACCTGGGAAGCTAAATCAGAATTCAACGTGAGCGCTTCATTTTTGCCCATATGCACCAGATTCGTGAGCTTAAAGCCACCAAACGCCCGGATATCATAGGCCCCAAAATCCATTTTCTCCATGTCTGCATATCCCAAATAAAGGCCAAATGAACCGTTTTTATGGGAAGTATTGAGGGCAAAAAACTTCTCGTTATTTTGCGTATTCATCGTCATAGTTACATCAGAATTCACACTGAACTTATCCGCCCGAGGCATCAAATCCATCCCCGTTTGCAAGGCGCTCAGATAAAGCCCCGATGAAGAGGCTCCCATGGAAAGAGCATGGCCGAACATTGGCGAGGCGATCGATGTGGACACAGAAGGAACTGGCACAACAGAATTTAGCGTAATTATATATGATGGATGCCTATTCGCCAGGGTTACATTATTCACTGGAGTAGTAAACCCTCCTGTAATGGATCTTCCTTTAAAAAGAGTATACCTTTCCCCAGCAACTCCACCATAAACCTGCAACGTTCCCCCAAGGTGAATGTTTCCAGTTACATTTAAAATCTCTGTTGTTGAAGACGCTTCGTTCTTGAGATACACTTTAATAAGCCCTGTATTATTAAAATATCCTCCTACTCTTAATCTCTCCCCTAAAGTCAACGTCAAAGTTCCACGATTTATAAGATTTCTTCTAACGGATCCATGTCCCTCAAATTCCGTTCCTGAAGGAATGGTAATATCAGCATCAAATGTTCCATCATTCATTGAAACTTTTTTACCGGGAGTTAAAACAATGTTTCCACCTGTTGTTCTAATTATTCCACCATTAAAGGTTATGTTCTCAATCGTGAAGGTTCCTGCTTGAATATCGACAAGTCCACCTGACATCTCCAATCTTCCGACCTCAAAATTATTCCCCGCACCATTATTGATGTTGAATGTGGTTTGATGAATACAGAGTGTGCGCAGATTCACATCAAGATTTGTCACATAAATCGTTTCATTCCCCAAAATAACTTGCGAGCCTGAAGCTGGGTTTAAATAAGGGGTTGAAGATGAACTTTGCAAAGCACCATCTATAAACTGAGCAACTTCCCAATTTCCATTCCCACTCCAATTTGTATTTAGCGTAGTGGTACGCTGGTAAACGGTACCATTCAGGCTAGGACTATCCGTTCCAGAACCGCCACCAGAGCCCCCGCCACTATCACTACACCCCGTCACCAAAGCCGATGATATCATCAGTAAAAAACGCGCCTTCATATACTTTTTCATCATTTTAATGACCCCATTTGTTAAAATTTGTTTATCTGTATTATGTCATTTTTTGCCCAATACACAACCAATATTATAATAAATCACCCGTTGTCAGATCAAAATATGGGCGCGGCTGAGGAGAAAGAGGTATTAACAAGATGTCTTCCCAATCATGAGCATCAGCCGTATCCCGAATTAAAGTGCTCATTTGCGTTTTCCACTGAGTTAAATTACAATTCTGGGCGTCAATGCGTGGCAAATTAAATAAAGCAAGCTTTTCATTGAGTCTACGTATAATTGCATTGTTGTGAAATTTTTCTAGAGCTTGCGTCGCAAGCCTTACCCACTCGACTTTTGCAGCATTCTCTCCTAATCTTATATTAAAATTTCTCAGCATTTCACGCACAATATTTTGATCCCCGCCAGAGATAATAAATTTAAACTTAATTTTATTGTACGAGATACTTAATATTTTATCAAGCCCTGGATCAAGGCCTTGAAGACCAAGTATACAACGCTCGACAATGCCCTTAGGACAGCTCACCCTTTCATCACCAGTGTTTTCTGGATAAGCCCGTGCCGATTCACCAAACGATCCGTTTAACCAGGTTGATATTACTTGAGGATTGGATTGTCTTTTATATTCAAGCCAGGGAATCACAAGATAAAGTTTTTCAAAAAAGTCTTTTAAGTAATTCTTAGAACGTAAAATTTTATTCAGCGAAAGATTGACTTCCTCACGCAGATGAGGAGCAATTTGGTTGATATACCCTCGAAGCTTCACAAGAATAGGATCGTTTTGAGAAAGTCGGTCTAAATCTCCCTGGATCGACGCAGCCCTACGTTCATACTCATTATGCGCTCTAACATCGTCATAATGGCGGGGGTATGCTTGTTGATGAAGATCATATTGATTCAGGATATCAAATAGTGCAGGATTACCTGCATTAAATTCTGAAAAAACAATTCTCGCATCTTGCATTTCTTTCTTAATAGACGCAAAAGCCGGCATAACAAGTATTTCTTCCTCATGAACACGCATGGTTTCCTGTCTATTCACATCGTTCTGTTCATTGCGGTGTATATTTTGTCTTGCGTCATTTCGCTGAACATGAATATTTTCTTCTTCTCTCCAACGAATAATACTTCTGGTAAGATCCGCTTCTAAGGTGGGACGTGCTTGCAGAGCATCTATTGTTATACTCAAGTCTTGTGCTAATAATTCCAATGCCGTTGCCCGATGAGCGCTTGGATCAGCCAAAACACGTTGGATTTTTACACGTTTTTGCATGGCTGCGTCTCTTCTTAGATCTGTATTTCCTGCCAATAACCGATCTATCTCTCTTTTTAAAGTATTCCGTTCCACAACCCCAAATACTAACTTTACATTCTCAAGAGCCGATGACCTTTGTCTATCCGTAACATTTTGATGCGTTAAACATCTTGCCATCGAATCTCTAACTAGCCCAGAATCAAACCGATTCAGCAGACCTTCCAAGTTTTGATTAACATCCCTCCCGATCGATGCAGGAGCTGACCCGTCTAAGACTCTAGGATCTAAGTCGGATGATAAATATGCAAGTGCCTGTTTGAGTAGCCGATTGTATTGTGTTTCTGCTGATGTGCGATTTGCATTTGCATTTGCATACAGATCTGGGGCAAATCTTGGAAAAGTTAAAGGATGAACATGATATTCTTCTGGAATGGTATTATCCCACCCATTTCGTGTGAAAAAATTACCCCCCCAATTATCACGGGTTTCCAGTGCCGTTAGTGTTACCCTTCCGTTCCAATCAAACAGATTCTCAAACGGATCGTAATCGGGTTGCCTTACTTCTTCTACTCTGGTCATCCGATCAAAAACCGCCTTAATCTGAGGATCCGAGTTTTCGTGATTGTCGTGCAAATTCATAAAGGCCTTTAAAATTTCTTTTTCACGGAAGTCTCTATGTTGAATCAAATTCACAATTTTAACCATCGTGAGCGCATCATTAAATGTTCTTTGACGTGTCCTATCCGCAACCTTTGTCATGTTATCCACGGTCTTGAGCAAAGCATCTCTTTTGTTGGGCGTGTAAGACTCCAGCATTTCTTGCATGTGGGAATTATAGATATGGAATTTTGATATATCATCAAAAGGTCTTGCACAAACTCCGCCTTGGGGTAAAGCCGTAAAAATTGTTGTTGCAAGTAAAAATACAGTTTTCTTCATTTTGGTTCAGCCTTTCTCATTGTGTTTACACTCTTTACATGAGGTCAATCTTTAATGATTTCAAATTAAAATCCTTATATTTCCTATATCATAGTCAATCAAAAAATTTCAATAATTATTTTCAGATCTTAATAAATATTCACACAAAGATATCCCAGAGTCTCCGCTCCAAAGTTTTAAACATAATAAATAAAAAGAATCCCGGCAACAAAGCCGGGATATCAATCGTTTCGTTTTAATTCAAAATTTCCCGAATCTCATCTATGTTTTCTTGCGTAAATCCCGCATACTTAGAATCCATCAAAAATTCACGATCAATGATTTCCTTTGTAAATCTTTTGAGAGCTTCATTAATTGTCTCTTTGCAAACTCTATCAATTTCCGTTATACGATTTCCATAATTAAGATCTGAAAACTCAAGTTCATCACTATCATTATCTCTTTGAGTTTCAGCAGCAGCTTTTGCATTTCGACATTCAGGACTCAATCTCTCTACAGCATCTTGC
>CAIYWZ010000046.1 GCA_903930075.1 uncultured Alphaproteobacteria bacterium
CTGTCTTTGGAAGCGGTGAGTCGTCTTATTTGGATCAAGTGGCACCACAGCAAGAAAAGGAAAATTACAAGGATCTTATTTTAACTTTTTATAAAGACCTTCCAAAAGCAAAAAAAGGAAGTTATGAAAAAAAAATGACTCAAAAACCCAATGCTCATTCTTGGAGTTTGCTTCTGGAGTTATTCGAGGATCTTCCAAAGCCAAAAAAAATCGAACGTTTAAGTGAAATTTCCCAAAACTCAAATATTGCGCCGGAAAAAAAGTTAGAAATTTTTAAAACATTTTACACCTTATATTTAAAAGATACAGCATCAGATTCTGTGGAAGCGCGTAAGAATTTTACACAGAAGCTTCTAGAAAATTTTGACCTTGATCAAAAATGCGCTGTTGCAAAGACATATAAAACCTGGGGAAAAGAATTTAAAAATGAGAGAGTCCAAGTATTGATATCGATTTTTAAAGATCCAACATGTGGCGAGCGCAAAAAAAATCTTGTGTCAGAAAAATTAAAATCATTGGGGTGTTCCGATATCGTTTCCTCATTATGGAAAGAGTATCAGGAACAAGAAGCTCAAACAAACCAAGAAGACCTTGTTCGTGGAGAAGGAGACATTTTTCGTTTTACGGCAAAAGCTGGTGAAATGCCAAAAATGATCAAGTATATTCCTCTGGATCCTGACGGTACAAAATCGGAGGACGACTGGGAAGCGCTCGAAAAAGACGAATTCGACGTGGTAAAAAGTAGCCCAGAAATCCAAAAAGAGAACGAAAACCCTACTCCCGCAGTTTTCACTAAGACAGGATGGCTCTGGTAACTTTAAGCCCCCTCTTTGGGAAGTTTCACAAGCTGGGTCCAATAGTTTAAAAGATCGTGCATCTGGTGTTTGAATTCGTCACATGAAGAAGACTTGACGATAAACCCAGATGCACTCATGTTATAGGAAAGCATCATTTCACTGGTATTTGTGGTATCGGTCAGGAGAATCACGGGGATTGAGCTTAAATATTTGTCTTTCTTAATGGTCTTTAAAATATCAAGACCATTAAATTTGGGCAGATGGAGTTCCACAAGAATAATATCGGGTTTTGCTTGGCCTTTAAAACCGTCTTCTTTAAGCTCTTTCAAGAAATTCAGAGCCCTCCCCCCGTCATGAATGGGGTATAAATCCATTTTTTGATCAAAGTCACGGATCACTTCCCGGATCATGACCTCTTCATCCATGTTGTCTTCAATGAGCAAAATATTAAAGCTTTGTTTAATCTGTTCGTCATCCCCTTTGGAAGATTCTTCATAATGGGCAAAAAAGTGATCGATGGAGATTTCAAATATTTTAGAAATCTCGTAAAGAAGGCTCGCGGAGATTTTGTTTTTTGCGGTTTCATATTTCTGGAGTTGTTGAATGGATATATTGAGCTTTGCCGCCAAAGTCTTCAAGCCACCACTGGTCATTTTTTTACGAAACGACCGGATTTGTTTTCCGATATAAATATCGAGCTTATTCACATCTAGGGACATAATTTATTTCAAACCTTTCGTCATTTTTATTTCTCTAAGCAAATCATTCTTTTGTACCACAGACAATCAAAATAAATCTACATTTTAATTTCTCAAAGAGATTATATCAGACTCTTTTTTAATTCGCTTAGTTTAAAAAAAAATAATAATCAACTCTACTTCTCCATTCATTCTTAGATAGAGTCATAATAAATAATAAGAAAAAAAGGAAATAAAAATGAAAAAATGGATCGTTATTGCGAGCAGCCATCAGGGAAAAGTGTTCCAAAAAAGAGATGGCGTCTTATCGTATATCTGCTCAATTTCAAGAGAAGATGGGTTTATTCAAGATATGGCGGCATTTCTCAACAGCCACGAAAATCGTTTTGATTTTCTCACCCTCATTTTCCCCAAAGAGATGGCTTCCCTTTTAACCCAGGCACTCAAAAACAATATTCGCATGAAAACCACACAAAAAGTAGATGAATTTTTTAGGTAAAATCTAAAGATAATCTCCAGGTTTTTCGTCAAAAATATTGATGGCTTCTCTATCTGCATCATTATTGATGAGGAAATTAAAAATTTCAATATTTTTGACATAGCCTGCGTAATGTAGAGCACTCCATTTGTCCTCATCTACATCATTAATATTGGCACCATTTTCAAGAAGAATTTTGACCATATTCAAATCTTGTTTTAGAACAGCCACCATCAAAGGCGTATACCCCGCTTGAGTTGAAATAACATCAAAAGCAATCCCTCTGATCTGTTGCCTCACATCTAAAGTGGGATTTACAACAATATCGCGCAGAAGTATAAAAACTGTAAGGGCCCTTCTGGCCCTATACCAATGGGCAGGTATATTGATATCTGCGCCTTTTTGAATCAAAAGTTTTACAAGCGCTGGATTTCCTTTATAAACACTTAAATGCAAAGGGGTAATCCCATAGGACGAAGGTTGATGAATCACATCTCCTCCTTTTTCAATAATTTTTTCTGCCAAGGTATCATCGCCGCGAATTAAAGCAAGGTGGAGATCGGAAAAAACATACTTTTCATGATATACAGGGATAAATTGAACAGCCTGCGGATTTTTTTGAAAAAACCTTTGCGCCATTTCAACTCTGCCCTTAAAAAGAGAATCTTTATTCATGCGATCACGTATAAACTCATTGAGAACAGCGCCCTTTTCAATCATAAGCAAGATGAGTTCATCTGGGGCATCCTCACTGGCAAAATCTAAAGGCAAAACACCTTGCGCATCAGA
Source organism: uncultured Alphaproteobacteria bacterium (assembly GCA_903930075.1). Classification (GTDB taxonomy): domain Bacteria; phylum Pseudomonadota; class Alphaproteobacteria; order CAIYWZ01; family CAIYWZ01; genus CAIYWZ01. Next base: position 2,763 of record CAIYWZ010000046.1, read on the forward strand.
CACGCAAGGATCAGCTCCGTGATTTAAAAGAAATATTGCCATTTCCCAGAATCCAAGGGAAATTTGAAAACAACTCTTCCTTTGCGGACATTTTGCAGGCATCGCCAACAGCAGCAAAGTTTTTCCTGACTTATCTTTTTCATGGATATCTCCGCCCTTTTGCAAAAGAAGCTCTACCTCTTTAAGACTGTGATTCAACACAGCCGTTTGCAAAGGCGTTTCCCCCTGTCTCACCACGGGAGGCAAAAGTGGAGTGGGGCCAGATCCTTGGGCTTCCCATACCTGTGCCAAAACCAATATCATGATTATTTTTAACATTTTATTCTCCTATATTCTTCAAAATAAACTCTCCCACAAAAATGACCCCACAGGCCGTTCCAAATACCTTTGTAAACGCATTCGGGTTATTGCGTAAATGATATTTCATATATAAAAGCATCGCGCTCGTTGCCAATGAGGCTGTCACAGAAATGGGCATTTCTAGAGGATATTTTTCAAATGCTCCACATATGCCAAGTTTAGCTAAAACCTCCACAGGCTCTCTCCATGTATAGTAAAGGGAAGGAACCATCGTGAGTTCATCGTAAGTGACCCCCTGAAATTCTTGTTTTTGATCAAAAGAGGTAAGCTCATCCCCGCAAGATCCAAAAATAACAGAATTCATGAATAAAGCGGCCACACAAATTTTTATATAATTTTTCATTCTTCCTCTGATCTGGTTGTTGATACGATCACAAAAGCATAACCAATAAGTAGATGCATATCAAAAGAATAATTTTACCTTATTTTTTTATTGATTCTTAAACATTTTTTGGTATAAATGACCATGAAGAATGAAGGGGTAAAAAGATATGAAGAGTTTATGTGGGTTAAGTTTAATTCTATTGTTGAATTATAAAATAGAAGCCAGTGAAGAAGTGAAATTCGAAACAAATGCGGTCAATGTTCAAGTCATGACACTTGAAGAGAAAAAAGAATCCTGGAATACAGTAAAAGATACTCCCGATCCTGAATTAAAAAGCCAAAAAATTAATCTCATACTCTCGATTGCCCTAGATCCAAAGGCCACAGTTCACCGTCAAAAAGAAATGATCAACGCCTTGGAAAAACTCGATCCAACACGGATAGAAGAAAAGCTCAAGATTTGGATCTTTATTTCCAAAAAAAAGAGAAGGAACCCCGAGCATTGCATCTGGGCTGCGCGTATGATCATGGTTTTAACCGGGAATTTAACCCATAGCCCAATCCCCACGAAAGAAGTTAATGAAGCCTGGGAACGCGTTGCAATCCATCCTTTTACCACATTGGCAGATAAAATTGAGGCAGGCCAAAGGTCGTACACAAAAATTCCTTGGCAAGCCGTCCATGACGACAAAGATGCCAAAGAGTATCACAAAAGCCATGCGTTGGATCGTATACGAATGATGGAAGAAAATAAGTAACCACCAGGTAATGTAAAGTTCACTTTGTGCATTTTTAAATTGCAAAATCCCGTGAATTATGATATATATAATCATGGAGCAGTTTTTAAGAGAATGACGCACAAAATGATAGACCTAGAAGGACAGATTTTTGGTAAGACCACCTACGATCCGCTTTTTAAGCGGGTTTTGAACGAAGAAAATCTGCGGTTATCGTTTTTTAAGGCGTTTTTGCCGGACCTCCACGTGGAATCGTCTCAAAGGCTCGACGATCACATGAATCCGTTGCAGGAACTCCAAAATTTACGGGGGTTTTTGCAGGATCCAAATTCCAAGGCAGCGGTGGAATTTTTGCGGCAGAATCCGACGGTTTATGAGGGCGTTAATCCTGAAATGAACTGGATTTTAAAGGGTTTTGAGGAGCATTTCGATGATCTTCAAAAGGCGTTCCCGAAACCTCGGTACAACGGCGCTATGGATTTTGCCTGCAGACTTGATAATGGCGAATATGCGCTGATTGAAATGCAAGTCTACCCCGAAAACACCTTTGACAAAAGGGCTTTGGCCTATATTGCAGCCTTTTATGGCGGCCAGCTTTTCCAAGGGGAGAAGATGAAAAACATGAAACGGGTGGTGGGAATTAATATTTTGAGCGGATCCTTGGATCATTGGAAGGGCTCGCATGAATTTATGCGCCATTATAAATTCCAGAACCAGCTTGGGGATCTGAAAACTCCGAGGTATCTTGAGGGGATGGAGCTGATACAGTATTCCATTGAAAATGCGCCCAAAAATATGAAGAACAGGGACCTGAAAGACTGGGTGACGTTTTATAGACAAGCTCATTTGATGAACGATAAAGATGTAAAAACAAA
>CAIYWZ010000047.1 GCA_903930075.1 uncultured Alphaproteobacteria bacterium
TCGCAGCTTCTTCACTGATCAATTTTTTGGGAAATAATACTTTGCATTTTGAAGGTAAATACTCTCTTTTAGACCAAAACAATAATTCTTTGTTTAAGCTTTCCTTTTATAATGACAAAAAAATAGAGTTGATGGGTAAACTGGATAATTCATATTTGACTTTTCTTCCAGATCCTAAAAATTTTCTAAAGGTGAATTTAAATCCTTTTTTTATAGAAGGAAAACTTGATCTTGAATTAAAATCTTTTGATTATTTAGAAAACATTCTTATTCCACAGTCTAATGAAGCAATTCTAAAGATAAAAGGAAATTTTGAGAAAGAGAAATATGACTTTTTATTAGAAGGTAAAAAATTGCTATTATTTTCATCAGTTAAAGCAAGCGATCTCAAACTCAAACTAAGCGGAAAAAAAGAAAATGGCTTTATCGATGTTGCGCTGTTTAATAAAGAAAAAACAAATTTGAACCTTAAGACAAACTATCTTTTTGGTTCAGAAGGCATCGCGTTATCAAAATTATTTTTGGATGGAAGCTATCGAGGAACACAAATTTTAACAGAAAAAGCAAACTTACATTTAGACTTTAAAAACAATATCAAGGGAGATGCTTTTTTGAAAATTGGTTCAAAAGGCTCAATCATTGCTCAAGGGGACAAAAAAAAATTCTCACTTAAAGCTGAAAATATTCCAATTATCTTGTTAAATAATACGACAAAACACCAAAACATCCTCTTTGAAGATGGTTTTATTGATGTATACGCAGATTATACGCAAGGCCCTTTAGATTTTTTAGATATTAAAGCAAAACTATCAAATGTAAATAGTTCCCTTTTCGATAGCAATACGCTTGGTCAAATGAGTGCTTGTCTGCTTTTAAAAGATGGCGTTTTGAATTCTCAAATGCAGGCGAATTGGAATGAAAAAACACGTCTTTCTTTCGCATACAAAACAAAAAATCTCTCTAAAATAAATTTAGAAAATATATATTCCCATCAAAACACCTCTTTTGATCTTCATGGACATATTATGATTGATAGTTTTTCAGATCTTTTTCAAATGTATGACGAGACTTTTTCAGGTCAGGTTAATCTTTTTGCTCAAAAACGAGAAAAAGAAGCAATCTTTTTAACGGCAGATCTAGACAATGGATATTTTAACCACGGATATTTTAATACTGAGGTCAAAGATATCAAAGCAAGAATACGAAAAGATTTAAACGCTCCCGAACTTAATTTTCTTTTAAAAGGAAACGATAAAGAAATCGGCACAATCCAAGCACAAGGCAAATGTTTACTTGATTTTTTCAAGATGCATTATGATCTTAAAGGAAAACTCACATTAACATTATTTCAATGGTTAAATTTAGAACAATTCCAAGGGAGCGGAACGGGGATTCTAGATTTCTTTTTTACACCTACAGAAAAAAAAGTAAGTGGATCTTTAAAAATAGATCATGTTTTAGGATACATGATCCCCAAACAAGAATCAGCAATCATTGATATTAAAGTACAGCCTAAAGACTTTTCGAAAAAATCACAGGAGAAAATAGATGATGCCCCTGATTTTGATATCATATGGGACATTGATTTAGATGCTCAAAACAATAATATAAAATTTCATGGAAATGGATTAGACTCTCTTTGGAAAGGACAGATTCAGTTAGGTGGAACACTGTTTTATCCAAAACTCAAGGGAAGAATAGATGCAACACAAGGCTATTTTGTTGTGGCGGGCAAAAAGCTTCGTTTTACAGAAAGTTATCTTTTATGCAACAATGACATGAACCCACAAATTCGTGTTGTTGCAAATTCTGGTGACAGCAATATTGAGGCAAAAATTATTTATCATGGCATTTTATGGAACCCAGTTCTAGATCTAGTGTCGATCCCGGCACTTCCCCGGGAAGAAATCATTTCACAAATCATGTTTTCAAAAAGCGCAAGTCAAATCAAATCCACTGCTCAACTTATCCAATTAACAGATGCAGTTTCTGTTTTTAACGGTCATGATATTGGAGTCACTGCATTTTTAGATAAACTTCAAAAGATTTCTGGGTTTGATGAAATTGGTATTCGTGAAGATTCTACAAACTCATTATTTTTATCTCCTACAGCTGATAAAAATCAAAGTGTCTTTAGCGCAATGAAAAACTTAGGTTCTAATGCCTTCGTTAAAGCAGAGAGAAGCTTATCTGTATCGACACCAGATTCAAAAACACGGGGCGTTTTAGGCATTAAAGTCATCCCAGATGTATCACTAGAAATTATTGGAGAACAGTCCGATACTCCAAGTAACAAATCCGATGGAAGTTTTGAATTTGGCATCGGACTTGAATGGAAAAAAGATTTTTAAAAGGAAGCAATAAAATGATCAAACAAAAATTATGGATTATACTTTTTTTAGCCGCGTGTTCGTCGGTTGAAATCCCAAAAGATCAAAGAGATTACCTGGCAAAAGAAACCTTATTTTTAAATGTTAAACAATTAGAAAATAAGAATATGGTTGCTCACAAATCTCAAGAAACAGCAGAACTTGTAGAAAAGATTTTTCAATGGAAAAGCAAAAGAATCAAACCTGTTGGCGACAAAAATTCCGGAGTATTTATGATTGACCGCGCAATCATAACCCCAAAATATAGCGATGATGGTTTTTCAATACATGCCACAGCCGATATTCGATTGAGCATTTCTTCTGAAAAAGAATCCAGAGAAATCAAAGTTTCCGCAGAGAAAAATTTTCATACACAAAAAGAAGTTTCTGCAAAGGAAAAATCCAAATTAACCCTGGCCTTGATCGAACAACTCATTTTCAAACTCGATGAAGAGCTTGAAAAAAATATTGGTCATTACTTAAACGATTACATCTTGATTGACCATAACCAAAAAAACCGGGCAAGCCTGAGATAAAAACGAGACTATGGCTTGGGATTAATAATATAGGCCCCTCCCCAACCTTTCATTGTATAAGACGTCGTATAAGACGTCCCCATGCTCCAAACTTTTTTTACGGTTTGTTGGTCAAAATCTCTTGGAAATTCCATTTTTTGTGGAAGCTTAAATTCTTTTACGATGTCGCTTTTATTAAGAAGATAATATGCAGCGCGCTCTTTTTCAGTTCCTCCGCGGAAAATACTCTCGGTTCTTTGAGTAAATTTACCTAATGTATCCCCTATTTTTTTGTAGCTGCTGTGATTTTGTCACTCTTTTTTAAAAGCTTATGGGGACCTATTTTTGTGAGCTCTGAATACACTTCCTCTCCGAGAATTTCTTTAAGTACAGCACCATATGTATTAACCTTGACCAGATTCTTGATTGTTTTTTTTGTAAAATGTGAAGTTAAAAAGGTCAAACTACCTCGTAATCCTTGGGTTTTAAGAGTAGATACAGTTGATGCTATTATTTTCCAGCCTCCTGCTATTACAGAAGGTAATGTCAAAATAGTGGCAATTGTACCTGCGACTTTAAGATCAGTCAGGAGAGAATCTTTTGGATATAATCTTGCATATTCAAATACAGTTTCATCATAAAAATCATCAAGTTGATTTGAAGGGATCAAAGAATTTCCGTATTGACTCTTCAAATCTCTGAAACGTTCAGCAGAAAATGCTGCCCACGTTGGATTTCCCGATTTTGTTTTATGAGGGTCGGCTTTATTGAACTTGTAGACGCCGTAAAACACCCGATCTGCGGCTTTGGTCAGGGGATGCTCATTGATTTCCTTGATTTTGGCGGCTTCAATCGTGGGATTGGTTTGCTCGATGCTCCAATTGGGCCAAAAAACTTCCTCCCCGCACCCGCGGATTATCTTGAAAATATTTCTCGAATCTTGGGCAAGAAACGGATCTGCTGGCTCAAATGCGTAAGGGTGCGAACGATCCACCGGCACAATTCCTATTGGATTGCCTTGCAGCAGTTTGGCGGCTCCTAGCCACTTCCCCGTTATAGCTTTGTCGGTTTTAGACACCAGAGTGAGAACCTCTTCAAGAGGAAGCAACTCTGTGGATTTGGCCGCAACGTCTGCCTCAAATTTCTTGATAAAATTCTCATAAAAGGACATGGCCTGGCCCAGTTCATAGGTGGCAAACGCAACCGTTGCCGTCAGGCTCACGAGCTGTTCCAACCCCCCAGGATTCATGTTTGCAATCTTACTTAAAAAGCTATTCACAACAGCGCGCACCGGGACACTCTCATCCACCGACCACTTCGCCATGCCGGTTAAAAGGGCGTTTACCGTCTTAAACCGGTAGTTTGTCGCCACATCATAGGCGGAAATGCTTAAACACTCTGGATCAAAGTAGTACTTTGATCCACGAGGATTATTGGAGACGGCTATTGCAAGGTTCATTTTTGACCTATGATTTTTCTTATACTATTTACGTGAGCTCTTGCTCAGATTTCGGCCATCCGCGCTTCACCCACGGTAAAAACCAATCCCAAGCTTCCCCCTCTTTTCCAGCAGGAGTATTTAAAAACCGTTCAATAATATCTAAATCTTCTAATGTTAACTCCTCCCGCTCTTCCTCGTCCGTCTGCCA
>CAIYWZ010000048.1 GCA_903930075.1 uncultured Alphaproteobacteria bacterium
GAGCAAAGGCTTAATTCCACCTCATGAACCAAAGGTTTTTCCAGATTTTTCCTTGTCAAATCCTGGTGTTTTGTGATATAAAAGAGGGTATGAATGAATATATGAAAGAACTTACAGTGACATCTAAAGCAATTTATATCACGCGGGAAATCGAGGAGTTGATCGAGGATCAATCCCATCACTATCCTATTCTTTCTGTCATGGGCCCGCGGCAGTCGGGGAAGACGGAGATGATCCGAAAATATTTCCCTCATCTTCCCTATTACGATCTGGAGGATGAAGATACGTTTAACATGATATCCAGGGATCCCAACCGATTTGTGCGCGATAAGTGTATCGATGGGGCGATTTTCGATGAATTTCACTATCTTCCCCAGATGACACAAATCCTCAAAACCGTTGCCGATGAACTGCGCCATGAGTTTCGTCGGGAAGGCAAAACAGTCGTTCCCACACGCTTTGTTCTAACAGGTTCTCACAACTATCTTTTTGATGCGCAAATTAAAGAGACCATGGTCGGCAGGGCGGCCCTGATTAAACTGTTGCCATTGACGCTTCAAGAATCAGGAGCCAAGGATCCGTTTGAAGCGATGTATAAAGGGGGCTACCCTATTTTATATGTCAATGGAACGGGTCCATCAAAATTTTTCCCCGCCTACATCGAAAATTACCTTGAACGGGAAGTCAAAACCGTCCACGGAATCGATGATCTGCGCACGTTTCGAAAATTCATGGAAATTTGTGCGTCTCTTACGGGGCAGTTTTTTGATTATCAAAAGGTGGGCTCTGTTTTGGAGCTTTCCAAGGAAACCATGAACAAATGGCTCACGATTTTATATTCGAGCTACATCATTTTCTTTGCAGGGCCCTATTATCAAAGCACCATCGCAAGGTTTGCTAATAAGGATAAGCTTTATTTTTATGACACAGGTTTGGCGGCGGCCCTCATGGGGGTCAAATCTCCAGAATATATTGAATTTGATCCGGATATGAGGGGAAAACTGTTTGAAAATCTCGTGTTTTCCGAAATGTGGAAGAAAAATTTTATTGGGGGTGCCTACCTCGACCCCGCTTATTTTTGGAATATCACGGGACCTGGCGGATATGAGGTGGATATGATTGTCAAAGGGTTTCTGCACATCAAAGCCATCGAAATCAAGTCCGGCGACACCTTCGATCCCAAATGGTTTGCCAACATGAAAAAGCATAAAGACCTGCGCGAAGCACGTAAATTCGTGGTCTACACGGGACCTACCATGGATGTGGAAGGTGGGCGGGCTTTGAATTTTACGGATCTCGATCAGTTGTTTTTAAGATAAAAAGCCTTGGCATATGGGGGTTTGGTGTGGTATAAATAAATATCACATTGGACAAAAGGAAAAACGCAATAACATCTAAAGCAGTTTATATCACGCGGGAAATAGACATCTAATTTCCTTTGGATATCGAAAAAACAGCGATATCAGAGGGAAACTGTTTGAAAATCTCGTGTTTTCCCAAATGTGGAAGAAAAATTTTATTGGGGGGCAATACCTCGACCCCGCTCCCCCACGTCTCACCTTAAGCAAGACGCAAAGCGTCGCCGCAGGGGATCCCCATCAGAAGTCGCACATGAAGATCTTACAACTACCGAATTTTAGCCTCTGACCGCACGTATGAAGAGGTTCTGCATTACGCAAGCTCCACGCAGAATGACGGTATGGACGGGGGCAGTGTGCCTGTGGTACACTGGCCTTGACCTTGAGAAACGGCTTCGAAAGAGCCATAAATTGATCAACCAATTTATAGAAAGGATGTCCACACCATGAATAGAAGTATAA
>CAIYWZ010000049.1 GCA_903930075.1 uncultured Alphaproteobacteria bacterium
AACCCTTCTCCAGCACTAAAAGAACGTCCAAATATGCCTAAGGGGAAAAATTCATTTTTAATCATATTATTTAATGTTTTTGTAAGTGATCCATGCTCATAGGCCATGTGCACGATAAATGAGGGGATAAGAGGCAAAGGAAGCTGAAATGTTATCTGAGGGCGAACTCGCCATGTTGGATTTTGAATTATAATAGAAATATCATTAGCTAATGTTTCCCCATCTGCTGATTTATGAACCCATGTTCCGATTGTTTCTATGTGTGAGCTAAATTGACTCTGTGGAATACTAAGAGAAAATCCATATTGACCAGGATGAGCCTGATTAAGGCACCAATCTAATAATGATCTCATTTGTTGAATTATTGATAAGATACGTCCTTCACATTCTGCATTTTCAGTGGCAATAGGGTCCGTAACAAACTCTAAGTTTCCAGAGCCATCAACTTCTAAGTACCAAATAGGTCTATCATCAATTTTTTCGAGACTTTCAAAAAGTCTTATATGATCTTGCAAAACGACTGCTTCAGGTTTTATATAAGTAACACCTTGTTGCTCAAGCTCTATGCCCATCTGCATACCTAACGCCGAGAAAAGGGTGATCCATAATATAAAAAATATATTTCTAAATAAATTAAACATTTTAAACCTTATATCCTTAGCCTCATTTTGAATTCTATCTTGGAAATTTATTATATTACCAGTAAAAATTGCAAGGCACATTTCCAGTGACATCTTTTGTAGCAGAGTTCTAACTTACACACTCTTTAAATTAAATAACAAAAACATTGTCTTAACATTCATTAAGATCACCTTATGATGAGCTTCTTTCCATCATTTCTTAATTGCCCCTCAGGGCTCACATGTCTGTAAAGGGTTTGTCTTGTAACACCAAGCTCATCACATAATTCACTAATTTTTGTTTCTGGTTTGCCCATGGCAGCCATTGCTAGCCTCACTTTTGCAGGCGTCATTTTAAAGGGTGCGCCACCAACACGACCCCGTGCACGGGCAGATTCGAGTCCTGCTTTTGTGCGTTCAATAATAAGTTCGCGCTCAAACTCAGCTAATGCAGCAAAAATTCCAAACACCATTTTACCGGATGCTGTTGTTGTATCAAGCGCAGCTCCTTGTCCGGTTAATACATGAAGGCTTATATCTCTTTTGGACAAATCTTGAATGGTTGATACAAGATGGCCCTGAGGGACGGAACGTGCATTTTGGGCCAAGTGGATGTTTTTTAACTTCTTACACTGGAAATTTAGCAATCACATTTTCATAAGACTCTTGTGCATCCCCGATCGACAATTTTGAGTAAATCTCTAGGGATTGCCTACTCTCATGCCCTGAAAACGGTTGAATAAGCGCATCTTCTATGCCTTGTTTTTTTAGCCACGTGAATAAAAAATGCCTAAATTTATGCGGTGAAATTGAATGTTTCATACCCGCCGCTTTTGAATAGACAGCCAAGATTTTTCGAATGCCGCGATCGGTATAGGGTTTTTTCCAAGAAGATTCAAAAAGGTATATCCCGCCTTTTTGCGTAATAGATTGGGCATGCATCGCCAAAACTTCCTTGAATGACTCTGGAAACGGAACTATTCGATCTTTGCTGCCTTTTCCTTGATTGATGCGAATTTGACACCGATCAAAATCAATATCACTGATTAAAATACGCACCAGCTCAGCCACCCGAACCCCTGTATAAAGGAGTGTTTTTGTAATGATCACATTTTGCATATTGCGCGACTGCCAAACAACGGCATAATATTTTTTAATTTCTTCTTCGGTTGGCACATAAGGTAGATTTTTTGGTGCTTCTTCCGGAGAAATTTTAAGTTCGAAGCGAATATGACGAAAGAGCTCGCGCAAATAGGTGTAATCCGGATTTTCTTTCATGAGTTGTTTGGCAAATTGCCTTGCTTTTTCACGCACAGGCGTTCGTGTCAATGTGGTCATTGCTGCATCAATTTCCGGCGTTGGCGTGATTTCTGCGGTTGACTCAGTTATTTTTTCTGGTTTCCCTGTCATGCAATTTTCTCCTGATAAAGCTGGGTTTCAATGATAATGCGCGTTGTCATATCAAGGGATAATGATCCATACGGGTTAATATGGGCGTGGAATAATGGCGATAAAGCCCGCCAATCTTCAGGGGTCAACAGTGTTGCCCATTTAGGATCTGACAGCGCCGTTTGAATAAGAATGGTATTGATGTAAACCATGCACACTTGTAAAAGGTGCAAACACAACAGAGATAACTCTTGATCATGTGACATGTTTGTTGATATTTCACCAAGGCGCCCGTAGAAAATAAATTCCATGATGCCATTAACACGTTCTACCACATTTAACGCTTCGTTAATGTCGATGCGCAATTCTTCAGAGCTGATATAACGACAGAGAAAGATCGTGCGTGAGGCTTTGCCAATTTCTAGAAGAGCCTGGTAAATCGGGTTGGATTTATTGTCAGCACTGAGACGTTTCATCAACACATCGGACTCAACAGAGCGCACTTTAAGTGCAGCTGCGTGACGAACAATGTCACGGTAATGTCGTCTGATCAATTCCCAATCAATAACATCTTTAGCAAGGGCGTCCGTTAAGTTGGCGTACTGTTTTTTAAGCTCTTTTGAGGAACAATACAGCTTTTGCTTATTGATGTTTTTAATGCGTGGCAAAAGATCAAATCTAAAAAGCTCACTAAAGGCAAAACCAATCGTACTTTGACCATGCGTATCGACGCTCATTTCGTTTATATCCACATTGGTATCATGATGCAGGACGCCGTGGATCATGGCGCTTACTTCAGAGGACGAACATGTTTTTAGTTTTGAGTGAACACATAAACCTTTTTTATCTACGTGCCAGTAAATCATAACACCTCGCCCACCATAACGGGAATGCCATTCGACCAGTAGGTTTTGATCCCAGATACTCATCTTTTTTGAATCAGCCGCACATGCAATCGTACCATAGCCCCAAATTTTAGGATCTCTGATAGCCTGAATTGCATTGACCACCTCTTGAATTGCAAACCTTACATTTTGCGAGGTCATGAACCGGCGCTTTACATAACGCAGATCATCATAGTTTTCTTGAAATTCGCCAAGACCACTCATGCGCTTCAGACCTATATTACTGCCAAGGCCAAAGGCACACAGCAATAGTCGTTTGCGCAAAACATCTTCACTCAACGCCTCACGTGTTGCCACGGTTTCAAAGCATTTGGTAAAGCCAATTCGAAAATCCGCTTCTTTGAAAATATCGATTAATTGCAGATTCGGCCAGATTCTTGCAATCTCTTGTTTAAATGCATCTACATTTTGTGGCTCTGATTGCGGCTCAAAAGGGGTTATTTTAATGTTGCCTTTTTTGCCGCGCTTTTTAAGTCTGACCTTAGGATTTGTAAGAATAGATTCATTCAAACTGGACATATTATCTTCCAGGCGTTTTTTAAGATCATCAATAAAAACATCGGCGTCTTTTGGAAGGCCGAGTAGATTGAAGTAATAGTCTTCGTTTTCATCAAAATCGCTTGGCATATCCTCCTTCGGGTTTCGATAACGAAACGCATGTTTGATCCATATATTTTTAACGGGAAGTTCAACGTTAAGTTGTTCAAACAGAGCAAGTTCAAAAGCATTCCAATTAATACGTACTTTGGGAGACAATTTAACTGAAATAGGCGTTAGCTCTTGGGTTGCAACCTCACTGTTCGATGTATTCTCCGACAGCTCTATTTCTGGTTTTTTTTCTAACGAGGAAGGATCTTCCTTTGATTCTAATGATTTTTCAGCAGGAATTACGAAGAGGTTTTTGGATTGATCAATTTTAACACGAACAAAGGGAAGCCAATGGAGTGGAACAATTCTTTCAAGCAGAATCGGCGCATAAAGGCGTTCTTTAAGAACCTTTGCCTCCTCGCTATTTTCTGTATTCAGCTTTTTCATAAACTGAATAATTTTCAGAAGATTGAATAAAGAAGGACTTGCTTTAAAGTCCAATACATTCATCAAAGTCCATACAATCCGGCGGTTATTATGCGAATAGAGAGACAGCGCTTTTATTTTAATCTGATTGCGGTACCACTGACCATCTTCGCCCAGATCATTGATGATTTCCGTTAATCGTTCTTTTGTAATATCAGGGTATATGGTGTTTTTAATAATGCCATCTGGGTTGTCGATTGATTTTTTAGCTAACTTCAACAGTGTTCCCATTTTTCCCTTAACGCGTTTATTATCCAGCGTGAGAGCTTTGTCAACGGATCGTTCCGCTTTGGTTAGGATCCTTTTTAAAAGTTTCAGCAGCAAGTCGGTGAGTGTATCCGTCATGTGTTGTTTTTTGATCAAGCAGAAAATGGCAAGGTAGGCATAACGAATGTCAGATTTGTGTTCTTTTAAACTTGAGGGACGCTCCGCAATAACGCGTGTATAGTATTTTTCAAACAATTTACGTGAACCAAAATGTTCAATTGTGTTTGGAATGACAATGGTGCTAAGTGCCTGATATTTTTTGACTTCAGCCAAAATAGAATCAATTTTTAATTCAACCTGTTCTGATTTAAGTTCGGTCAAGTTCAGTTTATATGGGGGGATAGATGATTGTTCTGGCAAAGAACTATCGAAAGATGATTCTATCAACAAAGCATCCAGAGCCGTTTTCGTTTCAGGCTTTAAGAGTTGTTCAATGTTTGTAAAAAACTCAGATTCAAATTGTTGATGGGCGGTGGTTAATAGACGATTCAGCTGCTTTTCACTATAAGGTTCAAGTTTTTGTTCATGAAGATACTCATAAGCTCCCGCTACAGCCTCACCCCATTTAGGGGCATTTGGAAAAAGAGCCTGTTTGCAATGATTGATAAATGCGTATTGATCTGTTGAGGTTCCAAGACGAAAACCAAAGAGAATACGTATTTCCTGTTTGTAACGTTTGATGGTTCGGTGTTTATCGTTCAGACATTTTTTAATAAGCATATGATGATTCTTAGCTTTGATATTCAAAAAAGTGCTCACACGTCTTATCTCTGTAATCAGCAAGGGAACATCATGACTTTCAGGAAACCGTTTATTTATTTGAAAAAA
>CAIYWZ010000050.1 GCA_903930075.1 uncultured Alphaproteobacteria bacterium
CTATTCATGGTGTGGACATCCTTTCTATAAATTGGTTGATCAATTTATGGCTCTTTCGAAGCCGTTTCTCAAGGTCAAGGCCAGTGTACCACAGGCACACTGCCCCCGTCCATACCATCATCCTCAAAAACTATCGTTTTGGCGGGATGACAGCGGGGGAGTGATAATGGGTGAGGTTAAATTTGATGAATTGGCTGCAATAAAGGCTCTTTTATAAAGTTTATTTTTTTCATTGATGCAGTATTGATAAGGACTCAATTGTTTCATGATCTTGTTTCTTAGTTTCGATTGCATCCGCTTTTGTCAATTATTCCCTTGCTTTTTCTTGACATGTTCGCGCATGGCGAAAGGGAAGCCACTTTTTTTTCAATGCTTCATCGGATTTGCTTCTTAAAGCGGTCAGATCAATCCCCGTAGCTACAAAATCTTGAACTATAGGGGCTTGAACTGAACTGTTTGGGGCTGACATTCCAAAAACTCCACCTTCAAATAGCCCCCCAAATAAACCTAAAATAACCCATACATATGTCATTGGAATCCACATTTTCAATATACCAATATTCATCTTCCCTCCCGCTCTTGAGGGGAAAGGAAGATTCCAGGTTGGGATCTTCCTTTCATTTTAAGATTACTTTGTTGTTGCTATTTTTTTACATTTTCCTGCTGTAAACGTACACTTAGTATTATTTTGATCATCCTTAATTGCTTCGCATGCAATTTTTTCTTCAACACTACTACATGTTACCTCTCCAACACCAAAAACCTCAAACCCTGCAAACATCACCAAACCTAATACCAAATAGTTCTTCATTATTTTTCTCCTCAATTTAAAAATGAAACACAAAATTGCTTGAAAGTTCATCCTTCAAGCCATAATATTAAATATACACACTATTCCTTAACAACCCCTTAACGGGATAATAGTTTTTCCATTAAATATAAAATATCTTCCGGATATGGGCAATGGAAGGACATGGATTCCCCTGTTTTGGGGTGGATGAAGGCAAGATTTATGGCATGCAAAGCTTGGCGGCTGGGCCAGAGGGATTCGTCGTAGGGGATGACTTCGTGGAGGCCTTTGTTGCCTCTGCCGTAGACGGGATCGCCCAGGAGCGGGTGTTTGATGTGGGTCATGTGGACGCGGATTTGGTGGGTGCGACCTGTTTCCAGGCGACATTCCACAAGGCTAATTCGGTTATGGAATGTCTCCAAGACCTTATAATGGGTGATGGCTTCTTTGCCCCAGGAAACCACGCCCATGCGCTGTCGGTGATAGGGGCAAAGGCCCATGGGGGCGGAAATTGTGCCCATAGGTTCTTTAAAGATGCCCCAGCAGAGGGCATGGTAGGTGCGTTTGAGTGAGCGGTCTTTGAGTTGATTGGAGAGGTGATGGTGGGAAAATTCGCTTTTGGCCACAATCATCGCCCCGCTGGTCTTGCGGTCGAGCCTGTGGACGATGCCGGGGTATTTGACGCCGCTGATCCCTTTGAGCGAGTCACCGCAGTGGTGTAACAAGGCTTGCACGAGGGTTCCTGTGTAATTGCCAGGGGCCGGGTGGACCACAAGGCCGGCGGGTTTGTTCAAGACCAAAACCTCATCGTCTTCATACAAAATATCAAGGGGAATATCCTCCGGGTCCAGTTCGGATATGAGGGGTTTGGGGATTTGAAGGCGAACACGGTCTCCCTCTTTTAAGGGTTTTTTTGGCAATAAAAGTGGTTCTTCGTTTAAAAATGCATACCCCTCTTCCATCAATCCTTGAATGCGCGTGCGGCTGATTTGCGGGAAAAGCCCGGCAAGGATGGTATCGGCCCTTCCTCCTTGAAGCTCTTTGGAGATATCGGCTTCAAGCTCTTCCAAAATATAGCGTTTCATGGAAGGCTTATTTCTCTACGGTAAAACCCAAATGCAGCAACAAGGGCGAGGCCAGGAAAATGGAGGAATACGTCCCCACACCAATGCCCACAATCATGGGAAGGCTGTAGCTGGCGATAATATCCCCGCCAAAAATATAAAGGTCAAACAGAGAAAAAAGCGTTGTGGCGGAGGTC
>CAIYWZ010000051.1 GCA_903930075.1 uncultured Alphaproteobacteria bacterium
GTTTTGGAAAGGGAAGATCCAAGAGACGCATTTTTGAGCGTAAAATACCCATCCCTAGAAAAACTCCCCAAAGGCGCCATTGTGGGCACAGCGTCCCTACGCCGCCAGGCATTTATCAATCACTATTACCCCCACCTCGAAACCAGGCTCATCCGCGGCAACGTTGGCACAAGAATTCAAAAAATGAAAGAAGGCCTTTTTGACGGGATTATTCTTGCAGTTTCGGGCCTGAAGCGTTTGGGAATAGAAAACCAGATCACACAAATCCTTGAAACAGACCAATTCATCCCCGCCCCTGCCCAAGGGATCTTGGCTATAGAATGTCGCAAAAATGATGAAAAACTCAAAAAACTCTTGAAATACATCAACCATGCCCCTACCCTTTTTGCCTCGCAAATGGAGCGCCTATTTTTAAGTACTCTCGAAGGCTCCTGCAAAACCCCCATGGCCGCATTTTTAAAGCCCAGCACTCACGAATTTGATGACGGATTTGATGATGGATTTGATTTTTGGTACATGAGCATCTCTCAAGACAACACCTTTACCCAAGGATCGTTAAAAGGCATCCCCCCCCAAGATCTTCCCGCGCGTATCCAAGAACTTGCTTTACAGCTCAAAAAATAAAGTTTTATTTTTTTCCTAGAAATATTGAATAATGCTTGATTTTATATAAATTATTTGTTAACGTACGTTTCAAATATACACCCAATAAATCAAATGTATATCAAATCAATTTATGAACAACTATTTTTAACAACTGGAGTAAAAAGAATTATGAATTTTTTAAATCAAAACAGAATAAAAGCGACATTTCTCGCAATAGCAATTATTTTAGGCAATACACATCAAGCTTTTTCATCGGAAATTCTTGATATTTCTTTTGCCAATAGTGCATCCGCAACTGGAGGAGCCCATGTTTTAGCAATTTCACCAAGTGATGAAATTTTGCTTATGGAAGTTGATTATTTAAAAGATGACTCAACAGAAGAAGGCATTGCACTTACTCCTGGTGGCAGAATTAACAAGCTCAACGATCCGACTTCACGCATCCAAATAGCAGCCCAATTGCCCCGGGAAACAGCCGTTAAAGGACTCAGAGAAAAAGTGGGTATCGATTTTGATTATGCAAAGCTTATCCAAGTGGCAACGGTGAGCCGCACAGATATTGATGCCCACCATAACAATGATACGGATAACTTCTTTATTGCACGTTTAGCTCAAAAAAATGCAAGCATACAACAACCAGGCAGAGGTATTGTTGACTTACATTGGGTTTCCATAACTGATATTGTGTCACAATATACCTCCTCAACAGACAAAGTGGTTCATTTTGTAAAACCAACGGGAGAAAGTTTGATTGTAGACAATATTGTTGTGCTGGTCTTAGAAAAAATGCTTTCTGGAAGAGTGGGCAACGAATTTTTGGCCTTGCCTGATTATGATCAAAAACCAGATCATATGATGCACATTGACCTTTTCTAATCATCCATCACCGCCCAAGTTTCACAAACCCCTTGGGCGGTTTTTCTCTATCTTTGCGCCCATCAATATTCTTTGTTTGCATATACCCATCGTAAATGATTAGTTGGAATTTATAATA
>CAIYWZ010000052.1 GCA_903930075.1 uncultured Alphaproteobacteria bacterium
AGAGGTGATTTTTTTGGTGGGGGGATAGCTTGTTGAAAACTTAAGATTAAAACCAAGGAGGCATTACCACCTGGGGAGTTACAACTTTTTATTCTTGACTATTTTTGAAAATTCATTTATACAATTGATAATTTTTAACAAACAAATAGATATACGAAAATGAAATACTCAAAAATACTTTTACTTACATGTGCAATTTTTGTCGGGAAAAATTCTGTGTTGGCCTCAGACTTAGGTTTAACGGAATTGCTCAATATTTCAAATAGGATTGCACAGCCTTTACAAGAGGCTCTATCCTATGAGCACGCAGGACATTATCAGAAATCTGCTCAAATGTATCATGCGTGTATACAAAATAAAGGAATCCCTGATCATCTGCGCGCAGGTGCTGCAGGCCACCTTGGATTTTTCTATATGAATGGAAAACCCGGGATTCCCATCAATTATAAAGCCGCCATTTCATTTTTTGATTGGGGCGCCAAAAGGGAGGATGTTGAGTCTATTTATAACACAGGAGTGATGTATGTGCAAGGATGGGGAAATGATGCAGGCCCTGACCGGGGAAAAGCAATTGAATACTTTCAAAGGGCAGGAGATCTTGGAGATGCGGATGCTCTTTATAATCTTGGGTGCAACTACGTAGAAATAAAACAGTTTGAAAAAGCCCACAATGCATTTAAAAAAGCTGAAAAAAAGGGATACCTTCTTGCAATACATAATCGGATTTTTCTGTTTATGGAAGGACATGGATCAAGGGATCAAACGATCCAAAATGTACGTGCAGCGCTCATTGAAAATGCAAGAAAAGGATGCCGTGAGTCTATCTTTACGCTTGCCACAGGTCAAATTGCAAATTCGGAAGGACTCGCGCACAGCTTGGATGACCAAGAGGCCTTGCCAACATTGATCGATTTAAAAATCGATAAAGATATTGCGCAGGGGAAAAAGAAGTTTGAGTTTTTGTCAACTACAGAACTAGATCGTCTATCCATCATGTCTAAAATTCTTCTTATGCGTCTTTCTCTTACGGAGAAGATAGAGCATAAACAAAAGGAGCTGCTTTCTTTTATAGAAAGGTGGAAGCAAAAACAAGAGGAGATGCCAGTGATCAAGGATCAAGATGAGGTTAAGCTGATCAAAGATCAAGATGAGGTTAAGCAAGAGCCCATTGTTGTCCCAAAAGAAGCCGAGAAAAAAGACCATAAAGACGACCCAAAAGAAGCCCCACAAGAAAAATCTTTGCCCATAAAAGAGCCAGAAATAGATTCTTTAGATAAGCTCGTGATCGATCTTGACGTGAAACAAGAACCCACACGCCCGGTATTCGATGCGCAATTGGATCGTCAACTGGATCAATTCTTTAACGCAAAAGACAAAGGTATTCTGAAAAATTTCGCCATGTCCAGAGAGACCCTTAAGTGGAGGGATATGATGAAAATTTTCAATGTCTTGAAATCTTTTGGGGTGGATGTGAAAGAAACCAAAAGTGGTATTGCGCTGCGTCATGACGATACCGTCACATCTTTGCATAAAGGTCACGGAAGGGATCCTTCGGTTGTGGACAAAGGCGCTGCAAAAGATGTTCGTAAATTTGTGGAAGAAATTGTCAAAAAATAAATATTGACAAAAATTGTCCCATGTGTCAATATTAGTTTATATATTGAACAAACATCATGGAGATAAAAAATGATACACCCGTTACTTTCTGCAGCGCTTTTGTTTGCGCCTTTTGTGCCTAAAATTGTCGATTATTTGAGTGAAAATGATCAAAATCAGGTGGCTTCGAAAACACTTAAAATTGCCAGTGACATCACGCTGTGTGATTCGCCCGAATCGGCCCTTTCAAGGCTCATGGAGGAGCCTGAGTTGCGGGAGAGTTTTGTCAAAGACATGACGCAGTTTTTGTTATCACTGGAGGCCTCACGGGAGGATGCGCGGGGAAAAAACATCGATTCAGCCCGCATGCGCGATATGGTTTTGGCCAGCATGGGCTCGGCAAGGCGGGCAGACTGGATGGTGGTTTTGGCCGCCCTTGGCCTTGTGGGCTCCCTTGTGGCGTTGACGTGTTTTAAGGATATGCTCTCGGGGGAAGCCATCGGCATCATCTCCACAATTTCAGGAATTTTTGGATCCTGCTTGAAAGACGCCTTTGGCTTTGAATTCGGCTCCTCAAGAGGCTCCCGGGAAAAGGACTTTTTTTATTATAAGAGCCAGATTTAAAGGATGGGAACTTTTGTGGAAAGGGAAAGCTCGGTTAGAGATACATCTGTTTTGTATGCCAAAAATTCAACGCCGTGACTTTTGGCAAGGGCGGCGGTTTTGGCGTATTCTGGGTCGATGTCGGCGGCAATTTCAAAGGAGCTCACATCACCGCGCTGGATAACATACAGCATCACGGCGCGGTTCCCTTTGATCACTTCTGCCATCATTTCCCGCAAATGTTTGGATCCACGGGCGGTGATGCCATCTGGAAAAACGCCCGAATTTCCGCGTTTTAAATGGACTTGCTTGATTTCTAAATAACAAGCGGGGTGGCCGGCGGATTCTAACAAAAAATCCACTCTTGAATTTTCTACGCCGTATTTGACTTCCCTTTGGATATGTTCATAATGTGCCAGTTCTGGAATACGTCTTTGCGTCAGGGCTTCAAAGGCTAAAGTATTGGGAAGCTGGGTGTTGATGGTCACCAAAGCCCCCTCATTTTCCACAATCTCCCAGGTATATTTCAGGCCCTCTAATTTGGGACTTAAATACACTTTAGAACCCGGCGTGGCCAACGTGATCATCGACCCCGTATTGGGGCAATAGGCCGTCAATTCTTCCCCCGTATCCAGGCGCACATCGGCCAAAAATCGCTTGTAGCGCTTGATTAAGACTCCAGAAACAAGGGGGGAGGGGAATTTCATTGTTGATCTATCGATCGTTTGATCTGAGCAAGCGTACTTTGGGAAACCCCTGCAATTTGGCAGATGATGTCATCTGGTATTCCCTTGTCTATCATCCCCACAACCATCTGATCGGCTCTTTCCTGAGCTTCCTGCGCCTTCGCTTTAGCTTCCTGCGCCTTCGCTTTTTCCTCCTGCGCCTGCGCTTTGGCCTCCTGCTCCTTGACCTTGGCCTCTTTTTCCCGGGCGAGGGCTTGCTCGATTTGGGCAGCCATTTGCGCTTTGACCTGTTCCATCTGCGCCCGGACTTCTTTTCTGCCTTCTTCCTTTTCACTTTCCGTATACTTGGAATATTTAGCGTACTCTTTATCCTGGGCGGAGTAGGCTTTGAGCACGTCTTCGGGGAGGTTTTTCAGGCGAATCATCTCAAAGG
>CAIYWZ010000053.1 GCA_903930075.1 uncultured Alphaproteobacteria bacterium
GTCCATCAGCTTAAAACCTCACATTGAACTATGAATTTACTCTATCGTAGTTTCCGTGGAGATTTCAATATATTTCTTTATGGTACCTGGGGAGTTACGATTAATTTTTGGGGTCAGCAGATTTTCTATGTTCCCCTTGCTGTCTTCCTCTCTGATCGCAGGATCTGCCTTATCTTCGAGCAAAGGCAGCGTTTCTGTAGGGGAAGGGGACCCCCGAAATCCAGAGATTTCAAGGATAAAGTCACGAGATCTTTCTTTCCGGCCCTCTTGAATATGGCTCACTGCCAGCCATTGCGCAGGTGTTTTTCCCAACCGTTCTTCATCGTCAAGTTGAGCGTTGAGCGCTGTTAATTTCGCAAGAAAAACAACTTGCACATTCCCAAATTCCCCCTGATCCATCCAACCAATGATTTTTTCGCAGTCTGCAGGGGGGAATAATTGTTCGATTAAGTGAATATCACTTGCTCTTGATGGAAAGGAAAACAACATAAAACTCAAAATGAGGTACTTGCAAATTGTTTTCATGTTAGTCCTCCTGAATGTTTCCCTCATTGATATTGGTTATTTCTTAATAAAGAATAAATGAATACCCCTTTTAAAGCGATTCCAATTTTTGTACATATTCTTGAAGTTTTTCAAATTTTGCTTTTGCATCTGTATAAAGATCCTCTGTCTTGCGAATCACCAATTTATGGGGTGAGCCTTGTTTTAGAACGGAAAGATCGATGGGCATTTCCATTCCTCGAAATGATTCTGTGACATGATTGCGGAATTGTTGTGGTGTGGCCCATATTTTCAAGGATTCGGTTTTGCAGTGTAAAAACGCGCTGATCATGGTGCAATCTTGGCAAGTACACGGGAGTTTTTGTGGGATGGACCAATCATCGGGATCCCGCAGACCTTTGTTGATTTCAAGGTGGAGTATGGCCAAAACATTGCTCCGTAGATCCTTAAAATCATCTTTTGGCAAATCAGATAGGATTTGGCTGAGTGTGAGCTCGCTATAGACGATGGGGTGGGCAAGCAGATGGTTGCTAAAGCTGTGCAGCATGGTTTTATCATCGATGACATTCAAGGCCAACAGAAGATCTTTGGTCTCGAGGATGCGTTCTTTTAGGTCCCGGTTGATATCTACAGGCCTCCAGGTTTCATATTTAATGTGTTTGGCTTTGATCAGATTGAATTGATATTCTAAGAAAGAGGTTGGAAATTTGATGTCGCTTTTCTGGATGATCAATGCCTGGATAACCTTGCCTATATTGGGAATACTTATTTTATCGGAATTTTTTTGCCATTTTTGGATACGCTCTATTGTCCAAGAAACGCCATAGGTTTTTTGCAAATTTAAAAGATGCGCGGTGGTTTTTTCCTCGAAATGATGGATTGCGAAATGTTCTAAAATATTTTGCGCAATGGATTCATCCTGGATGTAACAGGCTATTTTCAGGAGGGGGATGAAGTATTGACTTTGCGCATATTGGTATTGATAAAATTGTTTGCCTGCCGCTTCGATTGTATCGATGACCTGTTTTTCTTTTCCAGGAAAGGTTGTCAGCTCCAAAAGTTGTTTCATGCATTCTTGATAATTTAACTCAAAATCCATGGACAGTTTTGCATTTTTACGAATTAAAAACAGCGCCGCCCGTTTATACCAGTAGGAGGCCGTACATCCTGCGTTCCCTGTGTACCCTTCATATTCAAAATCATCAGGTTCTAAATCCTGATTTGGGGTTGTGTAACATATTTCGCTTTCACGCACGTTGCAGTCCCCGTAGGAAAGATTTTCATTTTTTTCATTGACCCAGTAGGATAATATCGTGTCTTCCTCAATCAATTCCTCAAGGTCAACCTCATTGGGCCCTGGGCTGTATTGATATCTGCCATCATACCCTGTTGTCCAATATTCATGCCGCGCGCACAAGGTCAGATAAGGGATGAGGTCGAGCTTTTTTGCGCAGGCAAAAAAATCAAGGGTGTTGCTGAGATCTTTGCCTTTAAGCATGTCCCATCTTAAACTGTGCTCCGTGTATTCGTGATCAAAGACATAGACGAGCCTGTCGTGATTTTTGAAATATTCTTCCAGTGTCTGTTCCAATTTGGTATTGCGCTCTATGGCAAGGGGAACGGGGCCAGATTCCAACACCAAATTATAGGTCAAGGCAACACGGTGGCCGCTTTTGACTGTTTTTGCTTCATGGATGCAATCGGCATAAAAGGAGACACATTTTATTGTGTGATCATCTATATTTTCGCTGGAAAAAACATAGGAATACTCCTGATGCTCAATCACCAAATCACCCCCAATATGGGCGCAGGGCAAAACCACAACAAGCGTTGCCACCATTTTTTCTAATTTTTCAGTATCCTGGTGTTTTTTGAAAAATTGACCGGGTTTATAAATGAGCATATTGTGCAAATGGGGGATGATCTTTGCGCTCCCGGGCAAGCCTAAATCTTTGCGCATGTGATCGAGCATGGAATCAAACGCGGGACTTTTATGAACTTTTAAGGCATCGCCCTTAATTTCTTCCGTGCTGCGTACTTTTTCATTCAGGACCGTTTTATCCTTGAGTCCAAATTTTGCCTTTGAGGAGACTTCCAACAGTTTTTCAATCTGTGGTGCTGTGATGGGGTAACTTAAAGCTCCGATGCCCTCAACCTCAACGCTTAAATTACCCGG
Source organism: uncultured Alphaproteobacteria bacterium (assembly GCA_903930075.1). GTDB lineage: Bacteria > Pseudomonadota > Alphaproteobacteria > CAIYWZ01 > CAIYWZ01 > CAIYWZ01. The sequence continues at coordinate 2,681 of CAIYWZ010000053.1, forward strand.
GTCCAATTCCACATGGGAATAAAACTTCATATCTGCGCTTTTTGAAGACTTAGAACGGGGATTTTTACCTAAAGCCTCAATAATATCTGACATCATCTTGAAATAACTCCTTAAAAAAAATACTAACCTCATCTTTTCTATATCATTATCCCATTTTAAAAATCTACTTTTTTGTGTGATGATCTTGCAAAAAATCTTGCGCGGATTCAGTTGGCGTGTTAGAAAAAAGGTAATTATTCACCAAACACCCTTGCGCGAAAGAAACACTATGGAGACGTCAAAACAAATTATTTATAACGCAATCTCAAAAATCTCCCCTTGGGATGATCTTGAAAAGCAGCATATTGAGGATGCATTATCTTGGATTGAAAGCGGTGTTCCCATTTTTCGCATTCAAAAACCAGATGTTCCCGATAAGCATCTTGTTTCGTATTTTGTGGTCATAGATCCGGAGCATTCAAAAGTTCTCCTTGTGGATCACAAAAAAGCTCAGCTTTGGCTTCCCTCGGGTGGGCATGTTGAGCTTAATGAAGATCCAAAAGAAGCCGTGATCAGGGAATGTTTGGAGGAGTTTTTTGTAGAGGCTGATTTTTTATATGAAACCCCTATTTTTCTGACCTCAACGATGACTGTGGGGCTGACAGCAGGACATACAGATATCAGTTTATGGTATGTGCTCAAAGGGAATCATCAAATATCGTATGATTTTGATAGGGATGAGTTTCATAAGGTTGCATGGTTTGATTTTGATCAGATCCCTTATGAAAAAACAGATCCACATATGCACCGATTTATGCGTAAATTACAAGGAATATTATGACGCAAAATTTGATTGATCAGGATTATCGTCAATTTCTTGCTGATCTTAAGCAGAGTGTTTATAATGCGCGCTATCAAGCGGCCTCAAACGTCAATAAAGAGCTGATATTGCTTTACCATCATATCGGAAATAAAATATTAGAAGCCCAAAAGAATCAAGGGTGGGGCGCAAAAGTTATTGATCGGATTTCAAAAGATTTAAAGGCTGAATTTCCGGACATGAAGGGATTTAGTTCGAGAAATTTAAAATATATGCAACGTTTTGCGAAAGAATACCGTGATCTACAAATTGTGCAGCAGGTTGCTGCACAATTGCCTTGGTTTCATATAGCAACGATTATGGACAGAGTTGATAAAAAAGAAAATCAAATTTTTTACATGAGAAATGCTGCGCAATATGCTTGGTCCAGAAGTGTATTGGTCATTCAAATTGAAAGTAATCTACATCAACGTCAGGGGCAAGCGGTCACGAATTTTAAAGAAAGACTCGTATCCCCGCAGTCAGATTTAGCTCAATATACACTTAAAGATCCTTATATTTTTGATTTTTTAAGTATTGGGGAAGAAGCGCATGAAAGAGAAATAGAAAAAGAACTGATCCGTCATATGGAAAAATTCATTCTTGAACTTGGTTCGGGATTTGCTTTTGTGGGGCGTCAATATCATCTTGAGGTCGCTGGTCAAGATTTCTATATTGATTTGCTATTTTATCATTTAAAGCTCAGATGTTTTGTTGTTATTGAACTCAAAGATAAAGATTTTAAGCCTGAGTATGCGGGAAAAATGAATTTTTATCTTTCCGCTGTGGATGATCTTGTAAAACATGAAACTGACCAACCATCCATAGGTCTCATTTTATGTAAAGATAAAAATAATATTTTGGCAGAATATACTTTGCGTGATATGAATAAGCCTATTGGACTTGCACAATATCGCTTTACCCAAGGGTTACCTGAGAATTTAAAAACGGCATTACCAACAATTGAGGAACTCGAAGCAGAGCTCTCTAAAAATTTCAAGAGTAGCGGAGAAAAATAATCCATGTTTAGCATCACAAAAAGAGACACATCGTATATCGGCAGGTGGTGGTGGTCGCTCGATCGCTGGATTGTGATTGCAACGTTTTTGTTGCTTGGGATTGGGGTGATTTTGATTATGGCGGGGAGTCCGTCGGTGGCGGATCGCTTGAAGCTTAATTCTTTTTATTTTGCAAGGCGTCATGCGTTGATGATTATTCCAGCCGTTGGTTTGATGCTGGGGATTTCGTTTTTGAGTTTAAAGCAGATCAGGTATTTGGCCTTTGCGGTGTTTGGGTTTGCGGTTTTGTGTTTGATCCTCACGCCTTTCGTGGGGATGGAGATTAAGGGGGCGCGCCGGTGGATTAATATCTTTGGATTTTCCCTCCAGGCTTCGGAATTTTTAAAGCCAACGTTTGCGGTGGTGAGCGCTTGGATTTTTTATCTTTATAAAAAACAGCCCCATTATCCATGGCTTTGGGTTGCCCTGGGGGGGCTCGTGTCGATGCTTTTTCTGCTGCTTTTGCAGCCGGATTTGGGGATGGTTGTGATGATTTCCTGCGTATGGTGCGGGCAGTTTTTTCTCACCGGCCTTTCTTTATGGATTATTTTGATTTTTGCCATCGCCGGGGTTTCGGGGATTTTGGGGGCCTATTTTCTTTTCCCCCATGTATCGAGCCGTATTGACAGGTTTTTAGCTACATCTGGGGATAAATACAGTGATTTTTACCAAATCAATCAGTCCTTAGATGCCTTTGCCAATGGTGGATTGATGGGGCAGGGGCCTGGGGAAGGGGTGGTGAAAAAATATCTCCCCGATGCCCACGCGGATTTTATTTTTGCCGTGGCCGGGGAAGAATTTGGGTTTTTCCTGTGCATGTTTATCGCGATGCTTTTTGTGTTTATCCTGATTCGCTCCTTTTTGCGGGTGATTGCGGAAGAGAATTTATATTTGATTTTAAGCGTGGGGGGGCTTGCCAGTGGTCTTGGGTTGCAGGCCTTAATCAACATGTCCTCCTCCCTCAAACTCATTCCCACAAAGGGTATGACGCTTCCTTTCATCAGTTATGGAGGGTCATCTTTACTGGCTTTGGGGCTGATGATGGGGATGATTTTGGGATTCACACGAAAAAGATTTGATCCTAGACAAGAATTTTAACTTTTTTATTTTTTTTGTATTATACTTAAAATCATAAAAATAATAATAAGAGATAAAATTCATGAAAAAACTTGTCATTTTAATTTTTTTGATTCTTCCAGGGTGCAGCACGGATAATCTGCCCTTTGACAATATGCCGCCCAACGAACATGTGGACCCCAGGGATCCTTTGGAGCAATTTAACCGGTCGATGTCTCATGTGAATGATGTTTTTGAAGTCACGATCGTAAGGCCGGTGGCAATGTTTTACCGCACGCTCGTGCCTCCTGTGATTCGCCAGGGGATATGGAACTTTATTTATAACTTAACCCTTCCCATTCAATCCATCTCTTATATCGTGGCTGGCAACCCAAAAAGGGCAGGGGAGGAATTTTTCAGGTTTACGGCCAACAGCACGTTTGGCGTTTTGGGCTTTTTGGATGCGTCTGAAGTGTTTGAGCTTAAAAAAGAGGTGCGTTATGATATGGATAAAGCCTTTGGAGATTTAGGGTTCCCCCAAGGGCCTTACCTTGTCCTTCCCATTTTAGGTCAGATGAGTTTTCGTGATTTATTCACATTTATATTGGCCGGCATGGTGAACCCCATATCTATTTTAGAAAATCAATATATTTCTCCAAATGCATCTGCGTGGCATACGGCGGCAAGATATGGTGTTATTTATGCCGATTATATCGATAAATATGGTGAACTGACGTCTATAAGGGATAAAATAGATCCATATGTTGCACTGCGGGAGGCCTATTTACAAGAACGTAAACAGGGTCAAGAAGAGGCGTACACGTCTCCTAAAATTTCAATAGAGGATTAATCATGAAAGCATTTTTTACATTTTTATTTTTTTCACTAAGTTTATTCACCAATGTTTTTGCACAAGGCAAAGTCGATCCTGAAACAGCAAAATCTTTTGCTGATGGTTTTTCCAAGAAAGTATTGGGAAGTTTAGCTGTTGATAAGGAGATTTCCGTTGAAGAGCGCAAACAGAACGTGAGAGATCTTCTTCGCGAAGGGTTTGCCATGAAATCCATCGGTCAGGCTTCCGTGGGGCGTTTTTGGTCGCAGGCAACGAACGCGGAAAAGACGACATTTCATAAGCTTTTTGAAGACTTTTTTGTCGATATTTATTTAGAAAACTTTAAAAGCTATAAGGTGACAGAAGTGAGCGTGGTTGAGGCAAGGAGTGATGAAGATGGTGTTTGGGTCAAAACAGTTGTGAAACAACAGGATAAGCCCGATGTCATTATGGAATGGAAGGTTGTGCAGGGGAAAGAAAATTTAAAAATTATCAATGTGATGGTTGATGGGTTTTTGAATTTTATGTTGAACCTACAAAAGGCCTTTGTGGATATCATCTCGAGCAAGGGCGGCGAGTTTAGCGCAATTTTGGATGAGCTCCGGAACAAAAATGGACTTAAACAAATGGTTAATCTTGAAAAATAGATTTTAAATATACGTCATCCCAAATTTTTCTTGGGGCCCAGCGCCTTCAAAAAACAATTCTCTGATTCCCCACACCAGTGCATCGGCCCGGTCTGGGGAGTTTTTCATGGACGGTGAGAGGGTTAAAAGCTGGTCTTCAAGCTCTTTAAACTTTTGAAGGTGGTAAATTCGTCCTTGCCGATAGAGGGCAGAAACTGGGATGGCGCGTTCGTATTTTGACGATTTGGCGCGAAATGGTTTAAAACGGATCAAAGGTTCAATGGTTTTGAGGGTATGCTCCACCATGTCTCCACCCTGATTGACTTCGGCCACAATCAGGTGCGCCTTATAGTGTTTGTATGCCTCGATAGCTCTTTTTGCCCACTCCCCGGGGGCGTATTTCCCGCTTAAATCGTTTAAAACAACGCCGTGTTGGGTAAATGTTTTGCCAATGACAATGATACCGGTTTCATCGCTGCTCTGGCCACAGCTTATGGCAGGATCAATGCTGATGATGATTTTAGAAAAATCCTTCATGTCACACCTTTGGTTTATACTTTTTTGGTATATTTTTGTGCAAGGGCAATGAGCTTTTCAAGCTCCATATCTTTAAGTGGCCGCGTCGTTTTAGGGTCACTTTTGGATTCACCTTTTTGGATCATCTCCAATTGCCGCCCCTGTAGCTCTTTTGCCTTAAGCGCCAAAGTCAAATTGCCGTCTGCGATTAAAAGCTGATAAATCTCTTCCAGATCTTGAATAATTTTTGTGTAGGTAATCATCTGTAAGCTCCATTTTTTTGTCATTAATAATTTGACTATATGATAAAATATGCGCAAAGTCAATATAAAATTTTACACACCTAAATTGACAATTGATTTTTTTTTAAAAAAATGCTACATTATTTTTAACTAATTAACCAAAATTACCCATCTCCCAAGTCGTCATCCTCGAAAACGACAGTTTTTGGGGATCTCCCTTTCTCTGATCATGCAAGAAGGGAATTTGTATTGACACAAGGGAGATCCCCATAACTAAAGTTCTGAGGATGACGGTGGTGGTGATTTGGGTGAATAATTACAATTATTTAAAATTGACAAGGGGTATATAAATATGACAACAAATGAATCTAAGAGTTCAGAACCTAATTCTGTAACCAAACCGGCTGCGTCTTCGAGTGGAAGTTTGAATATCGGTGATCCGGAAGTGAGCAAACAAGTTGCACGGAATCTGCGGTCTGTGCGCAAGAGCAGGGGCTTTACCCTTGAGCTTTTGGCCGAGCAAACGGGGATGTCGGTTTCTTATATTTCAAGATTAGAAGCGGGGTCTAGGCGGGTGAATTTGGATATTCTCTCCAGTGTTGCAAGGGTTTTGCAATGTGAAATCTCAGATATTCTCCATGGAAATGCAAACCTTCCTTCCTTTCAAGATTTGGGGCTCCAATACAGCTCCTCCGTCACGGGAAAACCCCTGGGATATATCCCCACGCCAGATCCTTCGGGGATTAGAAAGTATAAGAAAATCAACGAAGGCGATGTGGCGGCGCTCAAGGCTGCATCAAAAGATCTCCCCCTTTATGGATTGAAACTTATAAATCCTGGGCAAAAAATCACAGAAGAAGCCTTCGATTTTATCAGGCCCCGGGCTTTAATTACACGGGGCATGGACCTTGTGGATGTTAGAGATGCCTTTGCCTTGGAAGTTCCAGACAATCGCCTGATGCCAAAATTTGGGCCAGGGGATGTGCTTCTAATCAATCCGGGCAGAACACCCATCTACAAAACACCCGTGATCATCATTTTAGAAAACGATCGCCTCATTTCCGCACTTTTCCAAGAATTCGTGGAAGGCGGAGTTTGCGTTTTCCTCTTTAAAGGCGCCGAATTGGTTGTGGAAAAAATCCCATCGGCGCAGATGAAATCCATCTACCGGGTTGTGGGTGTGACGTATGCTTGATAAAAAAAAATATGGTATTTACTTTAGGGTTTTGGGGAGCAATACTGGGCAGCATTGGGCTTATGCTTTATATTTTTTTAACCCAGTACAAGACGCAAAAGAAAAGTGAGGATCCAAAAGTTATGTCAAAAATTGATTTCGTGGATTTTTCTATTCCAATTCAAGAAATAGGGGAGGGGAAAGATCATTTTATCATTGATGCTCATGGTATTTTTCATGATCTAAGTGGAAATATTCCGGATAAAAAGATTGGAGTCATTTTCAAATTTAAAAAAAATCTTGAACCTCATATGAAATTTATCACAGATGAAAATGGTGTTTTAATAAACTTAGAATACAGCGAAACATCAAACTGGGAAATCGCTGGTTCTTCCCTAGAGTTAACAGGGGAGCAAGGATTAAATTTTGCAAACTTTTTATTGGAGCTTGTTGGGGAATCAAAAAGACTTGATAAAATAGAGGAAAAAATCTTTTTTGATATAATTTTGCTCGCGGGTGATATGAGGAAAATAGAAATTTCACAAAAAGGTGATGGCAAATGGCCTAATCGGGAAAATGACTGTGTGATTCTAGAAGAAGATTATCAAAATGGTAAGCATCATAGTACCCCACACTTATTTAAAAA
>CAIYWZ010000054.1 GCA_903930075.1 uncultured Alphaproteobacteria bacterium
ATGCTTCCGCCATCATTTTTTGTATTTTCATCGACAGAATAGTCCTTGGCAATTTTTCCAAAATCTTCACCTTTAGAGATTTTTGTAAGAGCTTCTTTTGCCTTTGCTTCATCAATGGTGCGGATAATTGAGATATAAACTTGATCTTCAATGGGACGCTTCTTTACATATTCATCATATTTTGCTTTGATTTCAACTTCTGTAATCTTCTTATCTGCTTCTTGAGACAGGTAAGTTTTTTGAGCCAAATCTTCTGTCAAAATTTCAATTGTCTTCTTGAATTGTTCGCTTTCTTTGACTTTCTTCACGCCACTTTCCAAAAGTTTTTGTGTAATCAAGATTTCAAGAATTTGATCGCCTAATTTAGGATTCTTAGGGTCAAAAAGTTCTTTGAAGACTTTATTGTCTTTGTTCTCGGGTTTAGATGCATTCTTCCTGATTTCTTCGATTTTGTCATCAATTTCACTTTTTCTGATCTCTACTCCGCCGACTTTTGCCAAAATAGGTCCTGTTCCTTTAGATACGGGGGCTTCTGCTGGTTTTTCAGGTTTTACTTCTGCTTTTGCTGCTGTTTTTTCTTCGGCAGCTTTTGGTGCGGGAGTTTCTGTCTGTTTGGATGATGACCATGCCAGAACGTCGTTTTGAAAAGAAAGACTTAAAAGAACTGTTAAAGAAACAGCGGGTGAAATATAACGCATTATTTTTTCCTCATTTTTTTGTTAAACTAAACTTATATTAAAGCTATTATGGTCAACTCTACAGGCCTGTCAAGGATTTTTTACAAGAATCTGCGTGATATAGATGTCTTTTACCAGTTTTCGCTTATCTATTTGAGCAACTGCTTTTTTAATATTGGATCTCAAGGCATCAAGATTTGGATGGAAGTTTCCTTCTTCCCAAATAAAATCAAAAAGAAAATAAAAGTAAGAATAAAGCCTGTCTTGAAACTCCCGTCTAAGTTTATAAAGCTCTAAGCTTTTTGCATAATCTTCTGCCTGGAGAATCAATTCAATATCAATTTTAGAGGCGATCATGTCTTTACGAATAATGGGAATACTAAACATATTCAATTTCACGTGGCCATTTTTAAAATCACTGAGCATATGAAAAGGGGGCATTTCATGTTTTGAGTCTATAAACTCTTCCGCCGGTTCTTTTTTTTCGTTTTTCTTGCCCTCTTTTTTAGGCTCTTGATTGGCCTCTTTTTTTGCATTTGCACCTACAGAAAAAGAGACCATCGTGATCGTCAGGAAAGATAAAACTTTTTGAAAGATCATTGTTTAAAGTCAACTTGGAAGCTTACCTTATAATTTAAGTCTCCCATTTGCATGAATTCCCCCTGGACACCAAGCGTTTGATCATGATTTTCTATGCCGGCTTTTAAATGGAGCATGTTGGATCCTTGGATTTTCCATTTTGCACTCCTGGATTCCAGGTGTACTTTTGTTGTGGAATCGGAATCTAGGCAGTGGTGGTAATGGGCTTCCACATAAGAGTTCCAGCTTGAATTTTTATCAAAGTTTAATTTTCCGCCTAGGGACAAAATACTTTGAGAAAAGTGCATTTCATTGGCCTTCAAACTGCCCACATCGATATTCATCCCCGAAGAATGCACCGTGTAATGCCCCAGTTTAAGAGAAGGTGTAAAGTTGATGCCGTTTTGAGTAAAGGTGCGCGCCGCGCCTATGTTTAAGGCTTGAACCTTGGTATTTTTTGCCATATTTAAATCCAAGGCTAAATGAGCAGCCGACATTTCAAAATCCCCAAAACGCATGGATCCTTCGAAAGTCCCCATTTCTTTTGGATTTTTCTCGTTCATTTTAGCAAAGAGGCCAAGATTGATGTTTGGAGCAATGGACAGGGATATTGGCGCCAACTGCCTTGAAACAGCAGATGAAAGAATATCCATTCTAGCGCCTTGAAGACCGATCATGGGAGAGGTGGTGGGTGTTATTGTAGGTTGGTAACTGATCAGAGTTCGATCAGTTGATACAACAAGTGTAGGGTTAATATCCTCAGTGATTGTTTGTCTGCTTTTAATGAGCGCATATGGAGAAGTTGAAGTGACGTCACTGATGACTTCAATTGTGCCGTTAAATTCCACAGAGTTTGCAGTTATTTTTGGTGTGTGCTCATCAGGTAAATCGGTCGACTCGTGCAATACAACAATTTTCCCTGTGTGTTTAAAGGCACCAGCCACTTGAATTTTAGCTTGTGGTCCATCTAAGACCATTGTCCCATTATTGGTGAGATAGGGGACGGTAAATAGTCCATCTTTATGGGCAAAGATCATGTTTTCATCAATTTTTAAACCTTGAACCCAGTTTGTATTTCCCCGGTTAGACAGCATGACTGGCGCATCTTCTGCTTTTGCAAATCCAAAAGTTGGAACGAGGTTTCCTCTTGTGGAAAACTTTAAAGTTCCAGTGTAATTGACGGTGAGTGTATTTGAAGGGGAGATAATTTCAAGATCTTGAACCATCAAATTATTGCCAAAATTCAAAGTCACCTGGCTATTTTGGGTGATCGATCCATAAACACGCATTCTTCCTACATTTGTGAGTGTTTTAAGATCGATGGGACCCGTTTTCATAATATCTACTCGATTGGCTCTTGTGACAGTGATGGGTTCTAATGTATCTTTATAAATAAAATCATTATGTTGATATTTCGATGTGGATTCAAGCTTAATTTTGGTTCTCCAGTTCTCAATGGGCGCAAATATTTTGTGGCGGAAAAGAACTTGATTGCCTGTATAATAAATAGCTCCAAAGGGGAGGGAAACTTGATCAAAGGTTCCATAAAGATTATCAGATGCATTTACAAGAATATATTTATCCTGTAGCTTAAATCCATCTCCAGAGGCTAAAATTTGCAATGTTCCGTCTAAATTAACTTTTGTCCCTTGAATTTTTGTTTCAAATCTTGCATGAGATCCATCATCCAGAAGGATTAACGCTCCAGAAGCATTTTGCTGGAAAAGCATGCTTGTGCTAATACTGGAGGGCGAATCTTTTATAATGATATATCCAGATTCATTAAAGAGCTTTGGAGTTGTGAAACATCCATTAGAAACTGTTAAAATATCTCCTTCTTCAAGTTCAACATTGATATCTTTATTTTCTGAGTCCTGTAAATTCCAAGTAACATTTCCTTTAATTTGGATGATTGTATTGGAGTCACTAAAAGGGGCGTCCGGAACTGTGTCGACATTCATCACGTTAAAGTTTTTTAGTGTAGTTTTGACATTAAATTTCAAAGAACCTGTTGTGCCTCCATCAAGTTCTAAAAATCGCATATTAATGATGCCGGTATTATCGATACTAACAGTCGTAGTACCTGCTCCTGCTTTTGCGCGGATAACCCCTAAAAGCAGCTCTCCTTGATTGATTAGAGTTGCAGTCCTATTGATGACCAGTTCATTAAACGCTCTGTCTTGTGTGAGCGTGATATTTCCATTCAATATATGTGATATCAGATCATCATCACCATTATCCGGTGTATCGGTCAAATTTGATGGGATGATTCCCACAGAAGCCCCAAACCCAACATTTTTTGCATCCGTTAAAGATGAATACTTTAATTGAATAGCGGAATTCGAATTGTTTTCTGATGAGGAATTATCAGAGCTGCAGGCATTCATGAGGATGGATGAAAGAAGTGGGAAGAGAAGTTTGTAATGTTTCATAATGTATATACCTTTTAAGCTATCATTTTTATTCTTATAAGGATTAGCATAGACGGAATCATTTTTCCAGTCTTTTGAATAATTTTTTGTTTTTAAAAATTTGTGGGTATTAAAAAAAATTTGGTTGCGGGGGCAGGATTCGAACCTACGACCTTCAGGTTATGAGCCTGACGAGCTACCGGGCTGCTCCACCCCGCGTCAATGAATGTAGTTAAGTCTATATATGATTGTTGCGATCAAAGTCAAGAAAAAAAGATTTATATATTTATATTTTGTTTACCTTTTTAAATTATATCTAATAAAAGAAGAGATTAGGAACGTAATAGAGAAGATGTGAGTTTGAATTTTGAGTGAAATTTTTGAAAATTTAGCAGGGAAATTGTTAATTGCAGTCCCTGCCATGGCAGATAAGCGTTTTGAAAAAAGCGTTATTTTTATGTGTGGGCATGATAAAAATGGTGCCATTGGTATTGTTTTAAACAAGCCTTTCTTAAGGTTGACGTTTAAAACCCTGCTCCGTCAACTGGCGATAGATGATTCAAAAATATTTTCAGATATCAGGCTTTATGAAGGTGGGCCTGTAGAAGTGGGTCGCGGATTTGTTTTGCATTCGAGTGATTTTTACCATTCAACGACCGTTAAAATTACGCCAGAGATTTATTTAACGGCAACTGTTGACATTTTGAAGGCGATTTCAGAAGGGGGAGGGCCAGAAAAATTCAGACTCTGCCTTGGATATTCGGGATGGAGCGCGGGGCAATTGGAATTTGAAATGCAAACCAACAGCTGGGTCCAAGCCAATACAGATCTGGATATGGTCTTCTCAAAAACGGCTGATGTTATGTGGGACCAAGCAATGATGAGTCTTGGTATTACCCATTCATCGCTTTCTGGCGATATTGGTCATGGTTGAAAATTCGGAATGCTCTTAAAAATGGGATCTTCTTCCATCACAACAATTGATGCAGGAGATGTGCGGTCATCATGTTTTATAACAATACTATAAGCCAGGTGTAATGGAGCAGTAGGGGATTCTATATGATAGGGTATCTCTGACCCTAATTTGATAGATTCGATGATTAAGTTGATTCCAAATGCACTTTCCAATTGCTGTGGAATTGTAAACCCCCCAGGGCGGGCAGCAATTTCACAAAAGATAATTTTTGAAAATAATTTTTCTTTGGAGAAATCACTCATTCCCTCGAGTTCAGGGCGGTAAAATCCTTCTAAATGGAATACTGAAGATGAGTGTATATCCGCAGACATCGCCCGAATCACTTGCTTTGCATACTCATTCAAATAATGAGCAAAAGGACCGTCTTCTAAAACATGACTTTCAACCGTTTTTCCGTGGTTTAACGACAAAGGTGGATGGCTGTAGATAGAGGGCCATGACCATAAAACTAAACCTTCTTTAAACAAACCGTCTACATGAAACATGGGACGATCTATAAATTTTTGTGCAATGAAAACAGGATATTGTCCTGTGGAAGAAGAGTTGAAAAATTGTTTAAATTTTGATTGTCTTATCATATGTCTAAAAGAGGTTTCATCTTGTATAACCCAGGTATTTTTTCCGCTCACGCCGGCAATGGGTTTGACGATGATCACCTTATGTTGTGTTTTGAAGTCTTCTAAATCTAAAATAATTTTTATGTCTTTAGACTCTGGAACGTTTAATCCTGCTTTTTCTAGAAGATCGATCATCATGGATTTATTTCTAAAAAGTAAACATTCTTGTTCTGTCATGCCATTTAATTTATATTTTCCTCTTATTATTCCGGCTCTTAAGACATCATTCTCATTTAAAGGAATAATGTGTGTGAAGGGAAAATTTTCTCTCAAAGATCCAATCTCTTGGTAAAAATCAATGTCACTGGAATATTGTTCTAGATAAGAAACACAATACTTTGAATCTTTTCCTGATTTCTTATCAGCGGGCATCATGAGAGCAATAGCTTGAATTTTTATGCCTAAAATTTTGTGAAGATTGCTCAAATGCATTTTTTTTTCTAAATCTTTCATCCCTTTATGGGCAAGAATAAGAATTTTATCCGTCTCTTTCATCCAACATCTGTGTTCATCATCAAAATAATTGATATCATTGTTTGAATCAGTTGGCATCCAATCATCATCTATTTCGCTCGAGGAGTTTTCATTTTCTGTCAACGAAACAGTGTCGGTTTGCTGATCATATTGCACCCAACATTTTTTTTGATCATCATAATACTGGTCACATTCTATTGCGTTAGAGTCGATTTTATTTATATTCTGATGGAGTTGTCTTAAAGAAGATCTTGATTTTGTAGAAAATAACCGATCGTTTTTCTCAATAAATTCAGAGTTCTCTAAGGTGGAGTATTCTGGCGGGGGGCTGAATTGACGCGCGATTGACGTAGGTGAACTGGATGAATTTTGCAGATATGCATATTTTTTATTTAAATATTCAATATCTTTGACAAGAAAAGAAGCAACTTCACTGGAATGTAACTTACTCATCAGAAGAAGATTGAATAAAAAAAATATTATTTTTGGGTTTGGCAATTTTCTGGTTCCTTTCTATGTGTTTTTTAAGATTTTTTATGATTAAATCGGCTGGGAATTTATCTCTCGATTAAAATTTAGATTCTTGAAATTTTCTTTTGGTTGTTCTTTTTCTGGTAATGAGCATGCTCTTTTAAGATCTAAAATGTTAGGAATATTTTCTCTGGTATTGATATTTACCATATCTTGATGGAATTCCCATAGATTTTCTTCACTTTCTGATCTCAAAACAAATCCCGTGTTGGAGCTTTCAGGGTTCGATTTCCAAGGTGTGATGACTCCCATGGACAATTTGGGGCAAGAAATACTTTCGAGAGATTCCATGCCGATGTTCATTTTAATGGTCTCTGAGATTAAATTGATGCCAAAGGATTTCTCCCATTGAGCTGGGATCGTAAACCCCCCAGGGCGCGCGGCGATTTCACAAAAGATAATTTTATCAAACGATTCTTCCGGCACAAAATCAGTCATATGCGCAAGTGAAGGGTCATAAAATCCTTCTAAATGAAAGACGCCGGATGTTGTGATATTTGAGGCCATATTGCATACAACCTTTTTCGCATATTGATTCAAATAACGGGCAAAAGGACCATCTTCTAAAAGTCTGCTCGAGACAACATGCCCCTGGTTTAAGAGCAAAGGGGGGCAACTGTAAAGGCATGGCCATGACCGGGTTACTTTTCCGGTGTGATCAAAAAAACCGTCTATATGAAACATCGGGGAGTCTATGAATTCTTGTGCAATTAAAACAGAGTTTTGTCCTGTGGAAGAATCTTGAAAATGCTGGCTGAATTCTGGCTGCTGCGTGATATCGTTGAAAGATTGCTCGTCTTGTATAACCCAGGTATCTTTTCCACTTACTCCAGCAACGGGTTTGACGATGATCTTTTTGTTTTTTTTAGTAAAATTATCGAAATCTTGAAAATTTTTGATGCCTTTAGATTTTGGGACTTTAAACCCTGCTTTTTTTATAAGTTTGATCATCGCGAGTTTATCTCTGAAAAATAAACATTCCTTTTCACGCATACCAGGTAATTTATATTCTCCCCTGACTCTGCTGGCCCGCAGAACATCATTTTCACTTAAAGGAACAATGTGCGTAAATGGAAATTCATTTCTGAGTTTTGCAATTTTTTGATGAAATTCAATATCATTGCGGTAGTTGTTTAGATAAACAAGATGTGGCACATTATCCCTTGGGGATTTCTTGTTGCTGGGTATCATGAAAGCAATATTTTGGGAGGGGATACCTAAAGTTTGCGAAATATTTTTCAAGGATTTATTTTCTATAAACGGATCAAGACCTTTATGAGAGAGAATCAGAACTTTTTTTTCCTCTTTAGTGTACATGTCTTCTATCATTTCATCCTGATAGCTGCTTTCTTGGGAATTTTCATGACTTTGAAAAAAACTGGTGAAATATGCATCTTTTTCGCTCGAATATAGAGCATCGGTCATACCTACTAAAATGCAAAGATACAAAAATTGGTGTTTATTGGACATTTTTTTCTTTTTTTATTACGTTTTTCTCTAACTATGAGTTTTTTAAAGAAAATTCTCAAGTTGAAAAATAATGTTTTTTATCCTTGATTTTCGTATTTATGTTTTAAAGAAAGTGGTTTTTTAGAAAAATTTTTGAATGAATCCGTGATGCATTTTTTGATTTCACGGGCATATTCAGGGCTTATCTTCTCCGCAGCTTTCAGTGCACCAATCGTGTTCCAACCGTTTTCAATCAAAGCTTTGGCCATGTCGAAATCTCCCTGCTCGATGGCTGAAATCACAGACATTTTGGGTGCTGGCATGAGGGGTATAAAAACTCTTTTTTTCGCATCTATATTTTCTACAGGGGGAATGATGATGGGTGGTTTTTTAGCATGTTTTTTCTTAACCCTGCTCCATGGATTTTTTAACTCCAGTAAAGAATACGTTGCATCAATCTCTTTGTGGGAATCTGGTCCAAATAAAAATTTGATGAAGGTGAAATTTTCAAAAAAATCCTTTTTTTCTCCCTCAGAAAGTTTATTCAGCTCAGTTAGAATGCTTTTTCTTGCGATTTCAATATACTCTTTGAACTCTTTTTTGGGAAGTGTGTGTTTGTAAATTAAAGACGCAACAAACCAATATTCTGGATTTTGTTTTTGGGTTGAAAACGACAATTTTTCTTTTGCTCTGTCTATATTTTTGCCCATAAAATAATGGTTTAATGCGGAAATGGGCAGGAAGCTCATATGCGTATGTGGACTTTTATCCACATTCTCCATGACGGATGGAAAAATTTCTTTGGCTTTTTCAAAATTTTTTGTTTTAAAATACGCACACAACAGATCAATTAAATCTAAAACTTCACCTTCTTTCAAAAAATCCAATATATGGTGATGTTTTTCTAAGTTCAGTTTAGTTTTTAGTTCTTGTATTTTGCTTAATGCTGGTTCGAGTGTCGCGATTTGAAGATCAAATTTATGATCTTCCCCATGCTCATATGCTTGAAATTCAAGTCGCAAAATTTCTTTTTTTTCTTCTTGAATAAGACTTTCATTCAATTTTTCTTGCAAAATGATTGTATAGCCTGGATTGTTCTGATGAATATTTTTCCGCCAAATTTCCATACGTTGAGCTATTTCTTCTCCTGAAAGAGTATCTATGGATTGAAGAATATTTTTTGCCTGCTTCAGCGTTTCTAAAATTTCCTTTGCCTTTGGATTGTTGGTCCGCAAAAGCTCTGCTGTTTGAGGCTTCATATCATGGATGTAAAATTCCAAAAGTCCAGCGATTTGCAAGTTTGTTCCCCAAAGAGGGGAACAAAAAGCAATAAGCGCGATTAAAGCATATTTTTTCATTATGAATTGGATGCCGTTTTGAGTGCTAATAATTCTGCTTCTAACCTTAGAATTTTAGCAGCATCGGTTTCCGTCCTAACGGGAGCATGATTTTGTATGGGAGTGAGAACATGGTTAACTCGGACTTGCAGTTTTCCTCCTCCTGTATGTTTGAGTTCTCCCGAATAACTTTTTACACGAATTTTAAGCTCTGTATTTGCATAAATTGTGCCTGTTCCAAAGTCAATGTGATCTGTGTCTATGGTCACCGTTGTGCCATAAATATTGCCGTTATTTACAAAAGTTTTCTTTGGATTGATGGTCATATTTGATCCACTGATGGTTCCGTTATTAATAATATTTATATGATCTGATAATTTTGAATTTTCAATATTATAGGTATCTGTGATCGTTAAAGTTTCTGGCAAAGGCTCCAAAGCTTTTTTCTTTTCCTCAAATGTTTGAGCTATTTCTGAAAAACTTTCCGCATAGTTGTTATTTAAACTTTTTTCTCCTTCACCCGAAAGTTGACCCGTGACTTCCCAAAATGTTGCAATATCATTAGAAATTCTGTCTTGAACTCTTTTCATATTGCTCAAAGCATCTTTTCTGGTTGAAGGATCAAGACCAATACCTTCGATTGTTTCAATTGTATCAAGAGGTTTTAAACTGTGCATTGTGTTGGTATAAGTTTGATAAAGAGTTGGGATTGCAAAATAAACTTTTTCCCCACTTTTTAAAGTCACTGTCAGATCAACCGAAAAAGATGAACGTTTAACTTCGAATTCATCTATATTATCGGTTCTAAACGTTTCGTTGGAAATGTCTGGATAAATACTTGAGCTATTGAGCATAAACGGCTTAAACTCTTCAAAATATGTGAAAAGCCTTTTCTGGATCTCAAAGTCTTCAAAAGGAGATTCTCCGGTTTTATGAGAAGTTGTTAACGGGTTGAATGACATCGCACTGTTTTGTGATCCGACCGTTATGATTTTTACTTTTTGAAAAATCTCAGGAAGAGTTGGTGTTTTCAAAAGGAGACTGAAAAAATGCGGGACTTCGTGCATCATAAAAAAGAAACCGTAAAGACTTTTTTTATAGGTTATTTCTTCGATTGTGCCTGAAACTACGGCTTCATCGAGATTTTTTAGGAATGAAGCAAGAGTCTGCGTTAAAAGAGCATCTTCGGCAACAACGCGTTCAATCACGATTGGGGAAGCCTTTTTATAATGAATTCCTGATTCAATAAGCTCTTTCAATAGACCTGCACCATATTCAGACAAAAAGTGCATACGTCCATCAAGGATGATGTGTGCAATGTCATGAATCGTGAATCCCAGAGGGGACATCTCTTTAATTCCATGGGCGCTCAAAGACGAGCTTGGTTTTGGAACCGCAATGGGATAGCGCTTGTGAATAAGATTTTCAATCAGGTAATGATACCCCAAAAATCCTTTGCCCAAAACGGGGAAAAATGTACGTGGGGAAAGCCTAGATTCAATCTCTTCATGAAATCTTGAAAAAACCTCATGACTTATATTTTGAATAGATGGATACTGATGCGTAAAAATATTGACATTTGAAGCATGAGGATTGTGCTTAAGTGCTGATTTGAGGTTTCTACCGGTTAAAATTAAATCTGAAAAACTTGCATCTGAATCCATGAGCGAAAGATTCATCAGTTGCCCTAAAGGGGATAAATGATCAAAAAAATCGCGTTCATAGGAAGAGATATTGCTGCTTTGTAAAGCCTGAGCTTTTAAAATAAAGATAGATAACGAAAGAGGGGAAATTTTGTTTCTTCTGACGGACACAGCTAAATTCTCTAACAATTCTTCTTTTCCATCAAAAGTTAAAGAGCTTAAATATGCTTGGACTTTTCCAGCATAGGCGATGCAGGCTTCTTTTTTTTCTTGTGTACTTGGAAATGAAATATCCAACTCATCATTCAGTTCAAAAAGAGACGTATCTTCTAAGACGTATTTTCCTGTTTCTCCTACAAAAAAATCTTTGAATTGCTCGCGTAATTGAACTCCAATTTCAACTTTTGGAGATTCTGTGATTTGGATATCGGATCCAAATGTGCAGGTTGTGAGCAATATTGCAAATGTGAGTGTTTTAAAATTAAATCTACTGTTTTCCATCATATATTCCTTATCGAGTGTTTAAAAATCAAGTTATCTTAATTCTTATATTGAATATATGCATGTAAGTCAAGAGTTTTTTAATCTTTTTCCCAGGGAAATACAACCCAGATATCCTGGGGGATTTTTTTTCCAAAAAGATTGGCTGAATGCTCACCTTTTGGTTTGGCGTAAATGGCCACAAAAAATCCATCGGGGATCATTTCTTTGACGATGTCCGCGGTATCCCCCGTATCGACCAAATCATCTACGATGAGCCATTTCCCTTCCTTAGCCCTGGCTTTTTTCAATATTTTGAACTTTGAGGTTTTTATGTTGGTTTCTTCATCGTAACTTGAGATGCCAAGGGTGTCGATGATTTTGATATTTAAGGCATGGGACAATATTCCAGCGGGGATAAGACCACCGCGTGTGATCGCCACAATTCCATCCCAGGGGCCTTGTTTTTTGATCTCTTCCACAAGGGCAAGGGTATCTTCATGAAACTGATCCCAGGTGATGAATTGTTTTTGTGGAATTTTTGAGGTATCGCCCCCAAGAAGTGGCGCGCAAAGAATTAAGAAGGCAAGCGCCCAAGCTTTTAATATAAAAATGATCTGTCTCCCTTTGTGTTTTGAAGGAGATGAAATCATAATTTATAGGGGCTGTCAAGGGGGGGGAGGAGAGAAATTCATGCCTTATCCATTATTTCTTTCCTCACAGGCTACCCCTTCAAAGTCTTACATAAAATTCTTCATCATTTCCCGCCATTCCCCTGCGGAAAGTCCGGAGGTTTCTTGGGTGACTTGCTCCCCTTTCATGAGGCGTTTGACAATATCGACGCCTTTGCTAGAAAGAGACATGCCTCCTATGCGGTAGTTCATGAAAGCGGCGTGCGTCAGAGGCAGCCATTTTGCAAGGATATCTAGCATAATTTCCGCGTAGGACCTGATTTCATATTGGGCATGGGAATCTGCTCGCAGGGATAAAAAGTGCATTAGGTTCTGCAAATCGATTTTCCAATACCACTGGGTATAATAATTTAAACTCAAATTCATGCGGGCAAGTTCTCTGGCCAAACCGGATTTTTCGGGGTCTAGAATTTCGCCTTGTTCGTTCAGGTTCAATGACGCTTGATAATGGGCGTAAACGCGCTCGCTGTCTTCCCTTAAAATACGCATGAGTTCCTGGGCCTGTTCCACAGGCAGAGCATCCCCACGGCCTTGACGATTGGAGGAGAGTTGCCCTGCCATATTTTCCACAGTTGGGATATAAAATTCTTTATCCAAAATCGAGTAACGCGCGGAATATTCATTGACATTGGCTGTTCTGTGACGGATCCATTGGCGGGCGATGAAAATGGGGAGCTTGATGTGGAATTTGATTTCGCACATTTCAAAAGGCGTTGTGTGCCTGTGGCGCATGAGATAATTAATGAGCCCTGCGTCTTCGCTGATTTTCTTTGTGCCCTTCCCATAGGAAACCCGGGCGGCTTGGACGACGCTGGCATCATCCCCCATATAATCAATCACGCGGATAAATCCATGGTCTAAAACAGGGAGAATATCGTAGAGAATTTCTTCAAGTGCCGGGGAGACGACGCGTTTTGTGGTAAAACTTTGTTCTTTAAGTGTTTTGATTTCATCAAGTATAGATTGATCGGTCATTCTTTATCCTTATGTTTTATATTGGCCCAAACGGCTTGTTTTACGCCCCAAAAAAGGGCGGTCAAGAAAATTAAAAAAATTAAAACTTTTATTCCAAGGCGCTTACGCTCTTCCATTTCGGGTTCGGACGCAAAGGCCAAAAAGGTCACAATGTCCCTTGCCTGCTGCTCAAGCGTTGCCTTGACTCCCCCGTCATATTTAATGCCATCTTCTTTCAAAGGCGCTGGCATGGCTATTTGATGCCCTGGATAAACTTCATTATAATACATTCCAGAGGCAATTGTCACGTCTTTTGGTGGATTTTTATATCCGGTCAAGAGGCCATACAAATAATCGGCCCCGCCTTTCCTGGCTTTGACCATTAAAGAAAGATCAGGGGGGTAGGCCCCATTGTTGGCAAATCTTGCGGCTTTTTCGTTTTCAAAAGGCGAGGGGAAGCTATCCGAGGGCCTTCCAGGGCGGGTGAACATTTTTCCTTCGTCATTGGGGCCATCTTTGATTTCAACTTGGGAAGCGAGCGCCTTAATTTGCGCTTTGTTAAATCCTAAATCCTCGAGATCTTTAAATGTCAGATACCCCATCCCATGGCAGGCGGAGCAAACTTCTTTATACACTTGAAATCCCCGTTGCAAAGAGCCCCGGTCAAAGGTTCCAAAGGGGCCATTGAAGGACCATTTTTGGACTTTGACTTCCTGCCCGTGGCCATGGAGCGAAACGCTGCTAAAGCAAAGCAGGAGAACAAACATGCCTTTTTTTAAGGTTTCTGGGAAAAGTTTCATCTCGAGTTTCCCAACCAATGGCAAACTTAAAAAGAACGCGAAATAATAAAGAGTTGCAGCCCTTCCTGCCCATAAATAAATCCCTTCTGGAGCATTCATTCCGCACCATCCAAGGATAAAACAAGAGGCAATCCAGGTAAAATATAAAACTCTAAAGATAGGACGATAACGACTAGACCTAACTTTAAGCGTATCGAGCCAAGGCAGAACAGTCCAAATCAAAATGGCCCCAATCATTAGAATAACGCCGCCCAGTTTGTCAGGAACCGAGCGCAAGATTGCATAAAAGGGTAGAAAATACCACTCTGGAACAATATGCGGCGGTGTGACCAAGGGATTGGCTGGGATATAGTTATCGGGCTCGCCAAAGAAATTGGGCGCAAAGAAAATAAAGGTTGCATAAATGGTAAAGAAAACGCCAAGGCCAAATAAATCCTTGACCGTATAGTAAGGGTGAAAGGGGATTTTCTCTGCCTTGGGAGGTTCTTTTCCTTCTGGATTATTGGATCCATGGGTGCTTAAGGCAATCAGATGAATCAGCACAACGCCAACGATCAGAAAGGGCACCAAATAATGGAGCACAAAAAAACGGTTCAGCGTTGGATTATCCACCGAAAACCCACCCCAGAGCCAGGTAACAATGGATTCGCCCACAAAGGGAATGGCTGAGAAAAGATTGGTGATCACGGTTGCGCCCCAAAAACTCATCTGTCCCCAGGGAAGAACATAGCCCATAAACGCCGTTGCCATCATCATGAGGAAAATCACAACGCCAATAATCCACAAAAGCTCCCGGGGCTCTTTATAGGAACCATAATATATACCTCGGCAAATATGAAGATATATAATGATAAAAAACATCGACGCACCGTTCATATGTGCATACCGTAGTAGCCATCCATAGTTCACATTGCGCATGATCATCTCAACGCTGGAAAACGCATGGGACACATGGGGCGTGTAATGCATGGCCAGAAAAAGCCCCGTGACAATCATAATCACCAGCATGATCCCGGCCAAAGACCCGAAATTCCACATATAGTTCAAGTTTTTTGGCTCAGGTTTATCGGCCAAATGCTCTTTTAGAAAGCTTAAAATCGGGAGCCTGTGGTCAACCCAGGCCAAAACCTTATTTTTAAATTTATCCGCCATAACTTGGGTTATCCTATTCTGATTGTTTTTCCATCGTTTACAAAAGTATAGGGGGGAATTTCAAGATTTTTAGGCGCAGGGCCCTTTCGAACTCTGCCTGAAACATCATATTCAGAACCATGACAGGGGCAAAACCAGCCGCCAAATGATCCCTTATTATCGGAGGCCTTTTGACCATTGGGGACGCATCCTAAGTGTGTGCACACGCCAATGACCACGAGCCAGGAAGGGTTTTTTGCCCGGGATTTATCTTCCGCGGGGTCAATCAACTCGGAAAGCGCAACGCTTTGGACACTTTTAATTTCCTCATCCGTGCGATGTTTGATAAAAACAGGCTTTCCCCGCCACATCACCGTGATTCCATGACCTTTTTCAATTTTTGAAATATCCACATCCATTGTCCCCAAAGACAAAACATCCTTGGATGGATTCATGCTGTTTATTAAAGGCCAAACACAAGCCCCCACACCCAAAAGACCAGCCGCCGCGGCCGTTGCCGTTAAAAACTCCCGGCGCCCAGGATTTTCAAGTTTCTCGTCTTCATTCTTTTTATGATTATCATTCATTGTGGCCTAAATCCTTTAAATTTAAATACTAAATAAAAAGTATAAAAGACTTTTGCTCACTTCACAACTCCTAAATTATAGGTTTTTTTTTTCTTCAGAACATGCAGAGGCTTGTGTGCATAAATAAAAAAAGGGGTGCCAATTTAAGGCACCCTTTGAAGTTGTAATATGAAGAGTTTTTAATCCCGACAGGATATTTTTATGGATAAGTTCTTTATTTCTTATCTTTTTCTTTCTCAAGTTTTTCTTTTTCTTTCTCAAGTTTTTCTTTTTCTTTCTCAAGTTGTTTTTTTTCGTCCTTATGATCTTTGCTACCCTGAATTACATTTATTTTATCGTGAATTTCGTCTAGTCTAGCGTGAATTTCGTCTAGTCTAGTGTGATTTGGTGCTTTATGGCCTGATCCTATTAATTCGATTCCAAATCCTGCGGTTAAAATAACCATTAAGCATAAAATTGATTTTTTCATTTGTTGTTTTCTCCTGATAAATAAGTTTATTAAAATATTAAACGCTCATATTTCTTGAGCTTTTTTATTATAATTTATGAAAGGTTAACATAAAGTTAATTTACGAATAATTATTTTTTTCGACTACACTTTGTAGGTTCTTGGCCTAAGCTTTTCCCCCGCGATGCGTGCGACTAAGCTTCTGGGGACAAATCTCAGGGAATGGGCCATGAGCCAATTCTTCAGGCCAATGATGTATGTGGGGGATTTTCCTTGAATGGCTTTAAGAGCCTTTGTGGCAACTTGTTCGGGGGCAATGGTGGATGAGAATACAGATGTTTTGCGCACGGATTCATCCCCTAGCTTCCCAATAAAGCCCGTTTCAACAGGACCTGGACAAAGTGCGGCCACGTGAATTCCTCGCACGCGGTATTCTGCCCAAAGTGCTTCACTAAAATTTAAGACAAACGCTTTGGTTGCCCCATAAACGGCCATGTAGGGGCAAGGTTGGAATGATGAGGTGGAGGCTAAGTTTAAAATGATCCCAGACCCACGTTCAAGCATCCCTGGTAAAAACGCATGGGCCAGATCCACAACCGCGGCGATGTTCACGGCAATTTCCTCCTGTTCGGCGCCAGGTGAAATGGTCTCAAATGGACCATAGGTGCCAAACCCTGCGTTGTTCACAAGAATATCCACCGTGATCCCACTTGACTCTACTTGACCCAGCAGAGCGGAAGCGCATCCGGATTTTGATAAATCAAGGGAAAAAACTGAGCAATCTATGCCGTAACGCCCGGTTAATTCATCTCCAAGCCCAGTTAATTTATCCTGTGAACGGGCCACAAGCACCAAATTAACCCCCACGCTCGCCAGCTTGCGCGCAATCGCCTCCCCAATCCCCGATGAAGCCCCCGTTACCAGTGCCGTTTTATTCTTGAATATGTCCATTTTGTTTCAGTTCTTTATGAGTATTGATCTAAAGATTAACTCTAATCCACCCTTTACCTTTTGACAATGCTCTAATTTTAAGGAACCAGCAATTCTTCGTAACTCCCCAGCCATCTCGCCTCGCACAAGCAAAGCGCAGCGGGCGGATCTCTCTTAAGGATAAAATAATGGCTTTTGGGGATGATCTTCTCTACTTGCGACTCTTGAGGGAGATCCTGCAAGGCGCCGCTTTGCGTCTTGTGCAGGAAGACGAGTGTGGAGGAAGAAAGTTTAAGAAGCGGCAATTCTCAACTTACCGTCCATCAGTTCACTGTCTTCATATATGACCATACTAAATATATGACCATACTAAAGATGAATTTTCATGAGATGTTGATCGTCTCTTAAATAGTTTTCGAAGAGCTCTCCAAAAAAATCTTGTGTTTGATGGATCCACTCTTCTTTGGGGACAAGGGTGGATTCTTTGATTTCTTTTGCCCCAAGGGATGTGTGCCAGTATTCGAGCGACGTGACGTTGTCAAAACATAGGGCTTCTAGGGCCAGTTTCCACACTTTACTTTTTGACAATGCTCTAATTTTGTTTGATCTGATCCAGTGTACTTTGGGAAATTCCCGCGATCTGGCAGATGATATCGTCAGGTATTCCCTTGATGATCATCCCTGCAATCAACTGATGTTCTCTCTCTTGCGCCTTTGCTTTTTCCTCCTGCGCCTTTAGCTTGGCCTCCTGCTCCTTCATCTTCGCCTCTTTTTCCCGGGCGAGGGCTTCCTTGATCCTAGCGCTCATTTGGGCTTTAACTTGTTCCATTTCGGCCCGGACTTCTTTTCTGGCTTCTTCCTTTTCGTTTTCGGTGTATTTTGAATATTTGGCGTACTCTTTATCCTGGGCAGAATAGGCTTTGAGCACATCTTCGGGGAGGTTTTTCAGGCGAATCATCTCAAAGGCATCCAATCATGCTTCTATTTCTGGATCGATCGTTTGATTTGATCCAGCGCACTTTGGGAAACCCCTGCAATTTGGC
>CAIYWZ010000055.1 GCA_903930075.1 uncultured Alphaproteobacteria bacterium
AGGCCTATCGATAAAAGAGCAATCGCAACTGATGCTCCAAGGGTCGTTGGAAAGTTGAATTGGTATAAAAGAGCTGCAATTAAAAGAAACACACACATAGACATAGATGTACGTGTTTTCTTAAAAAAACCAACCAATACGTGCGTAATGGGGGATAAACAAAACATTAATATTCCAAAAATCATCATCACACGGCCAATCACCGACATGGAGTTTCCTAAAGATTCCAAAAATAAAGGCTCAAATACGGGTATTAACGCCGTGTAGAGAAAACGAACTGGAAAGCCTAAACATAAGATCGCACTCGCAAGCCCTGGTATTTTCCCAATTTTGAATGGATTGACAAGCTGTTGTGCATTTGTCGCAATTTTGAATCCGTCATAATCCTTGATATACGTGTAAGAATACAAAATTGATGCCGCAGACACAACAAAGCACAACAGGAACGTATAAAAAAATCCAACGTTGTCAATCAAAATACCCCCAATGGGTAACCCTGCAATAAATGCCGCGCCATTGGCGATGGAAAAGATCGCATAAGATTTAATACGCTCTTCTGGAAGCGCGTAGGTACCCACATAATTTTGGATAGAAATATAAAAAATTCCAAATCCAATGGCATTGAGAAACCGCGCAAGTAAAACAACAGATAAACTTTTTTCTAAACAACAAACCGAACAAAATCCTAATGTGTAAAAAATAAGCCCCGTATTAATTGTTTTTCTAAAACCATATCTGGAAAACAAAATGGGGCCAAAAGGAACAACCAGCATCACGGTAACTAGAAAAATTAAAACAGCAGATACACTGATAAATTGCTTTGAAAAATAAGAAGCTGGACTCCAAAACTGAGCTGTATATCCTGGCAATATCGTTGTCATAATCCCTTCACCAATGAGCACAAGAAAAATAACAATGCGCATACTTTCAATATCGGGCATCAAAGAAGATAATTTGGGAACACCATCAACTTGTGTTTGAATGCGTCTTTTAACCTCCGCGATATATTCTTGTAAAAGCCCATGAAATGGATTTTTCTTATCAAGTTCTTCTTTTTCTACAAGAATGTGATAAAAATTTCGACTTCTTTCCTGAATGAGCATATTTAATTTCACGAGACAGGAATAAGAATTATTTTTCATGCGTATTGCAGAAATAAATAATAAATTTCCACTTGAAACGCGTGAAATTCCAGAAAGCAAATCCATAACAGGTACAATCACATGATTTCTAAATGTAAAGCGCAGGAATTCAAACCCAATCACAAGAGAAACAAGTAAAATAATGGCAATATCAAAGAAAATATTACTGATACTGCTTTGTACAGCTTTTGTGGATACGCCCAAATGAATGATCCCCTCATAGTCATTTTTTTTTGTTTCAACAATAATAGGAACGGGAATATTATAAGATGAAAATATAGGAAACTGCTCAATTTCTTTGGAATTTGGATCAAAATTTAGGGTGTATCTTTTGAGTATACTGGAAAAATTTTCAGGAGCCCCGGTCGTTTGAGCAATCACGTCCCCTGTGCGATCTGTGATGATGATATATTCAATTTCGACTGTTTCTTTGAGTTTTCGGTCCAGGTATTGTTGTAATCCCTTAATGTCACGCAGTGCAATCCCCGCATCCACTCCTTTATCAATAAGATTTTCAATCGATGATCCAATGGTTTTTGTTTTTTCAGAAATGGCTGAAAATAAACCTTTTTGTTGTCCTTCAATATGTAGAAAATATAAAATTCCTCCAATGACTAAATTGGTCATAATAAAATAAACAAGCGTTTTAAAAATAACCGCATTAAAAAATTTTAATGTACTTGCTTGATGACTCATTTTTTATCCTTTTTTTGTTTTAAAATTTCCGCCGTTTCAAGCAATGAAATAAACGGGTAAGTTTTAAGGTCATTCATTGTATCTTTCCTGATCGCAAGGGTCATTTGAGATCCTATGGAATAAGGTATTTCGGTTATTTCCTTACCTTTAAAAAGAAGTTCTTCTGCTTTTAAACCCGCCATAAGCCCCATCACGTTAAAACTGGTGAATAAACCAAAGGTTGATGTTTTTTCTAAACGAACCATTTTCTCAAGTATTGTAAAAATAGGGGCCCTATGAATATCTTTATGTTTGACAAAGCTTGCAATAATTTCTTGGATATTGCTTTCAGTCACGCCATCGCTTGGCAAATAAATCATATCTGGCTTTTCTTTTAAGATTTGAGTCACAATTTCATTAATGAATCCAGGAGCAATTTTTGTTCCTTCCATTTTGTAAAAGAAAGCTTTGCTTTGAAAACCCATTTCTGCTTCAAGTTTTTTGATATCACTGGCCGTGGCTCTGGCATTGGGCTCGTTGCTGATCAATATGCTGATATTTTTCAGGGGAGAGGTATATTCTTTCATGATGTTTAAGGTCACTCTTGGAGGAACATAATGGCCCACACCTGTTACATTACGACCCGTTGGGACACCAATTTCTTTAACAATTTTAGATCCAACGGGAGCCGAATGCGCAACGGCAATAATTGGAATATCGGTAATATGTTTTGCAGGGTCAACCTTATCATGGGCACCTGCAAGTTCTAAAATTCCCGTTGTGGAGTAAACATAAATTAAATCAGGTTTAATTTTTCTGATTTCGGCGATAAATCCAGGCATCTTTTTTTTATCTTGCTCGGCAAAACGTTCAATCCAATCAATATTGTCATATTTCGATTTCAAATAATTGATAAACGTTTCCCCAAGGACAGTACGCCCTTCTATTTGCCAATGAATCAAATAAATTTTTTTATTTGCAGCTCCTATATCCTGGGATAAAGCCATAAGAATAATAAAAAATGGAAGAAAAATTTTTCTCATCATTTCGCACGAATTCCCTTTTTAATAGAGTCCATTTTCTGCTCTGCGCTCAAAGACCTATTGGCCAAAAGCTTTTGCGTGTCAAAGGGATGCGCTCCAATCACACTCCCCAAATGATAGTAAGGATTATAACCCCAGCCATAAGCTTGTTTCATGGGCCAAAAATACTTTTCATTAAGTTCAAGCAATGGGCCCAGATCAAGATTCATCTCAAATCTTTGATTCATCTCAATGAGCATGCTTTCCAAAATCAAGTTCCCCGCACCCCGTCCCATCCCAGTAATCGTTGCATCCACCCATGTCATCCCTTTTTCCAAAGAAAATAATGAATTTTCCATGGCAAATCCACGGTTATCATGCATATGGCATCCAAGTTCGCCTTCATAATACTCCCGGGTCACCTTCACGAGCTCATCTATATCACCCGGCAACATATTTCCCATGGTGTCTGCAAAACAAATAACCGAGAAATTTTGGCCCGCAAGTTGTTTTAATTCTTTCCTGATACTCTCTTTTGAAAACGTCGAAACGTGGGTTATATTGAGAGAAACTTGATATCCTAAATCTTTTACAAGATTTCCAATACGGATAGATTGAGAAAGTTCCATCAAAGAACTTGCGATGCGAATAAGATCGATTTTGCTGTCTTTTTTAGGCACAAAAGCCTGGGCAATTTGATGATCGGATAACCCTTCAAAATGGCGCAGCATGCACATCAAGGAAAGCTTTAAATCTTGAGGAGTCGCAAGCGTATTGATATAATCTTCGGTTGTATAAAGATTATCCCCCAAGGAGGGAGAATCGGGATATTTCCGAAATCCGATTTCACAAAAGTCAATGGGCAATTTTGCAAGCACAGCCAAGGTTTCCTCAACCAACGTTTTATCGAAAAACCAATCGTTATAGTACCCTCCATCGCGAAATGTACAATCAAGCAATTTAAAATTCTTTTCCATTCAAGACTTATCCTCTTCTAGTTATAATTTTAAACTAAAGCAGAAAGATTAATGATTGGTTAAGGCAATTTTAAAAAAAGATCCAGCATTCCCTCTAAATTTGCCGCTTCTGAAACATGAATTCTTTTGTAATCACACAAAAGATGCTCCGCGATCTTAGGGCTTAAACAAAATACTTCAATATTCATGGATCCTTCCCATAAATCTTCAAAAATTTGCGCGGTACGCCCTGAAAAAAGCAAAACACCGTCAATGTCTAAAATCTGTAAAAAATCAGTGGCTTGGCTCGTGTAAACAACCCGGCTATCGCAATCAATCTCTTGAGTAACATGCTCACCGCGCAGATATATGTACCTCCCCTGCCCTATGGTTTTGGGACGATCCGCCAGATATATCAAATTTGCACCCTCCGGCACAAAGGGAAGTGCAAAGGTGCTTGTGACAATCACCCCATCGTAATCCTTCATATCAAAAGGCTCAAAGGGAACAGGGATCACACGGAACAATGGCACTGAGACGACCTCATGTCCCATGCCCTCAAGGCTGGATTTCAAGGGCTCGATACGCTCTAAAGGACGGGTGATTAAAAGTTTCATGGAAATGATTGTCATTGAAAATAATCAAAATGTCAAATTAAATATTTGCTTTTTTATCAAAATAGGTAACTCCCCAGGTACCATAAAGAAATATATTGAAATCTCCACGGAAACTACGATAGAGTAAATTCATAGTTCAATGTGAGGTTTTAAGCTGATGGACAGACGGGATAAAACGATACGAGATCTTTATGCAAGGTTA
>CAIYWZ010000056.1 GCA_903930075.1 uncultured Alphaproteobacteria bacterium
CTCCTGCGTCCATCCGCTTCTAAACGATGCGTCTCTTTTAAAGTTTCCCGATCTTCGGGTGTCAAAAAATGTTTCATATAGAAGTTATATCAAATTTTATTATAAATTCCAACTACTCATTTACGATAGGTATATTTCGCACATTAACGATTTGTTAATCTATATGTGCCATAATTGTAGTATAAATCATAGAAGGGAATAAAGGAATGAGGGCATTTTTTACAAAATTTTTAATGACAGTAGCTTGTGTCATCAGCCTTGGAAACGATGGAGTTTTTGGTGATGCATGCAGATTTAAGTTCGATGTGGATAAAATTTTTTGTGTTATTAAAAATCGTAGTTCACAAGAGGCTGTAACGCTCATTAATAAATATCAAGGAAAAAAGATAGATACATTGTTAGAGGATGGAAGGTATTTTAAAACTTCTTTGCACATTGCTGCGGAAAAGGGTGATGTAGCAGTTGTGAAGGCATTGATCGAAAAAGCAAAAGCTAATGTGGATATACGAGCAATGATAGGATACGCAGGGAAAAAGAGTGAGGAAGAAACAGCACTCATGTATGCTGCAAAGAATGGTCATTTCAACGTCGTGAATGAATTGATCGATAAAAAGGCTAATGTGAGTATAAGTGTATTGGGGAAAACAGCTCTGATATATGCGATAGAACAATGGAAAGAAAAAGGTAAGATAAACCCAATAGATTATCAAAAGATAATTACGATTCTTCTGCCCAAGGAAGAGAAAGATAAAAATGCATTGCTCTATCTTGCTGTAGATCTTCGAAATCTTGCCTTTATCAAATATCTCTTAGGTGAGGGAAAGGTAAGTGCAAGTATTAGAAATGATAAGGGGCAAACTCCATTGAAGATTGCTAAAGACCAATTCTTAAAGGAAATAGAACAAGCCCGCTCTTTTAACACTTTAAAGGAATTAAAACAGGTCATAGAAGCTCTATCGAGCAAGGACGACCTGAAAAATCTCAAAGATAGTAATGGCAATACTTTGTTGCATATCGCTGTAAAATTGGAATCTTTTCAAGAGTTGATACGGTTGTTAGATGAAGGGTGGGATCTGAGCATCGAAAATAACCAGGGTCAAACACCTCTTCATTTGATTGGAAAAAATACCTTAATATATAGAAAAGAGATCGAAAGTCTAGAAAAGACAAAATATTTTACCTCAAAAATACTTAATTTACAGGATAAAAGTGGTGATACACCTCTTCATCTTGCGACACAATATAAAAATACAAAATTTGTTTCCTTATTCATGAGAATAGAGGGTGTTAACCCTAAGATTAAAAATAACAAGGGGGAAACTGCTTGTCAGATAGCTATTACTCAAGGCAGTTCAAATTTATTTGGAGACAAGTGTAAAGGCCAAACAGTTGAGACGACCACCAAAAAATAGACCAATAAATAAGAGACAAAATGATGTTGTGAGGTTATAAAAATAAAACATCACGTAGGAGGTCGTCAATGACAAAAATAAGAAAGACCTATGGTAAATTCATAAAGTTTAAATCCAGACATCACATCATTATAAAAAAAAGTTTGAAACCAGCTAACCCCGCGCAAATACAGCTTCCGTGATAACTTTAGGGTCGTCCTCTGCAACCCCCTCAATCCATACTTTCTAAGGGGTTTCCGTAGATATTTAAGATCCTCTCTTCAAACATATTTTTTCTCCGTTATACCCAAAAATACGCATATTCGATAATAGCGATGTTTCTGATCATCAGCAATGGGTATAAAAATATGCAAATTTAAAATTGACTTTTTGAATATGGGTATAGTATAGATTTTTTAAAGGAGTTAAACTTTTCTCTTTAAAAAAAAAATAAACTTAAAATTTTGATAGAAAGTATAATATAAAATGAAAAAAATCTCTTTGGCCTTGATTGCCGGCCTGCTGACAAATATGATTTCAACCCCCGTTTTGGCTGATGAAACTCCAAAAATTTCTGAAGAGCCTCAGGCGGTGACGGCGGACCTTTCTGTTTCTAAATTTTCTAGGTGGTCTATAGCTTATGGTGGAACCTATGATATCAATTCTTCAGACTCAACATTATCATTGACTCATGGAAACTTTAAAATGGCAACTCCCTTGAAAGGTGGACTGAGTAAATTTTATCTTGATGTGGGATACACACACGTTATGGAGAATAATTTTTTGTTTGGAATCTCGCTGTATAATGGTATTGATTTTAATCAGGTGGATAATACGAATTCTAAATGGAAAACAGCCGACAATATAGACTTTCAAATAAATAGCTCTACTGTTTTTATGGGGATTTGGTTTCTTGGGGTTAAGTTTAAAGCCGGCATGGTTGTGACGCCCGATATCGCGATCAAAGGAATTTTTGAAATAAATGAAACATATTATTTATCAAATTATGTCGACAAAAAAGGGGCCTTTATTCCTTCTGGAGCTCTTGGAATAGGCATTGATTATGCTTTAACGGATACTGTTTTTTTAGGGGTGGGGGCAAAGTATAAACTTCTTCCAAAAACCGTGGAATTGAATAGGAGATGGTATGCAAATGGCGATGTTGTGACGAGCAACATAAGTGAAGAGTTTACATATGATGGAAATAGAATGGAAATTTTTGCTGAAATCAGTTTTAAATATCAATAAATAACCTTTGGGCTCTTCTTGAAAATGCCCTTGCGCCCGAGTATTTTTTCGCAATTGAAAAATATGATATACAATAGGAAGATCAAAGCAAGGATAAGAGGGTGATGACGGCAGAATTGGTTTACCCAGGATCAATGATATATAACGGGCCAAAGTACAAAGGCAATGATCCCATTAGCGTGAGTGATTTTAAGAAGCTGATCAAAAAGGAATATACCTTTATTGATAAAACGCTGTTTATTAAAGATATCATGGAAGTACATTCATAAATTTGGGCCCGGCACACCCATACTGTGCATCTGCATTTCGTTTTATAAGAAACATATGCGGGCAAAATCTATTGTTTTAGATTAACCGTTTGTCCCCATAATCGCCTCAAAGATGGTTTGGATGTTTTTCCCAAAATTCACGAACCGTTTGATCATTTTTTTGTCCCATTCTCCGCCACGGCTGCCGTGGGCGGGGGCGTAGCCGAAGTGGAGGTTGAATATCTGGTACAAGGGGCCTTCTTTTGTGTCGCGTAATTTTTCGCCATTGAAAAAGAACGCCATTTTTTTCATGTATTTTTCCACATCTGTATCTGTGAGTTTTCGGCCTTTACATGCTTCGATGTCATGAAAAAGCCCAAAGATTTTTTGGCGTTCTTCTGTGGATTCATAGGCTTTGAAAATACTCATCTTTGTTTTTGGGTCAATGGTGATGGATAAAGGAGTCTGTGTGGGCATTGTCTCTGGAGCTTGTGCCTTGCGCTGGGCGGTTTCGCTCAGGAGTTTTTGCTGTTTTTTCTCCGGTTTCGTGAGTTTTACGCAAGGTGTAGGCTCAAGACTGCCTTGTATCGGAGGTTGTTCTGCATTGGCGGGCTCATCTAAAAGTGATGTGTCTTGTTCCAGTTCTAGTTCCTGTGGCTGTTCCTGGGTAGACATTTTGCTCTCTTCTTCTAGAGGTTTTTCCAGGGGGTTACGGTCTGCTTTACGGGCTTTTTCCTTTTGTCTTTTGATTTGGCTTTTGGAAGGACCTTCTGGAGTCTGTTCCACGGGCGCCTCATCTTCCTCATCGGGGGAAAGGGTCACTTCTAAGGGAGCGATGGTTTTTATTTGATCAAGCTCGGCTTGCGTAAAGGAAATCACCGCATTTCCCACGGAAAAGATTTGGGCAATGGATAATCTTGTATATAAAGTCTGCAGTGTTTTTGCATACTCACGTTTTTTCACCAAATCCGTTTCATAGTCTTTGGCTCTTTCATAGGCGAAAATAACGTTGTTCACCGCTTCTTTAGAAGGATCTTTTTTAAGAATTATCTGGGAAAGGTCAATAGACCTTTGAATAAACTGCCTTTTTTTCTGCTTCTGATCAACCAACATTGAAGCTTTTGCGTACGCAAAAATAATATCTTTAAGAAGGTGTTTATGTTCTTGATCTGCTTTTTGGGGGATGTTTTCAAAATATTCAAAAGCGTTCTCATAACAAGAGAGTTCTTCGAGATTTTCAGTTAGTCGTTTTGATTTGATCAAATAAGCCAAACTTATCATGTTATATTTGTTCACCCTTAAGTGTTGATCTGTTCTGCTTAAATAGTTTTCCCACATGCGAATAGATTCCTGTGCGCAATGGGCCGCGCGATCCAAGGAACGGGAATATACGGCAACTCCGTGATAAGCCATGGCTGCAGATTCATAGATTGTGGTATGGGGATTCTGGCCTGCTTTTTCAAAATAAGCTTTTGATAAACTGATCTGTTTTTCAAAAATATCCGCTTTAGCAGTTCCATGCGTCGTGTTCTTGAGCGAACGACCATAAAAATTTATAATAACCTCATAGTCTTCATATAATGACACATAAAAGCCGTTTTTTTCAAGAAGCAATTCCAAAGATAAAGCTATTTTCTCTTCATACTTGGCTGGGTTTTCCAAATAGGGAATATACCGACTATAAAGTTTGATCACCTGCTTATAGTCACGCGCTTCTGCTTCTTCTTTTTTTAATTTGATGATGTGTTCCATCAATAACATTGTTTTTTTGATACGCATGTGATCTGGATTTACTAAACGCTCAAGGATGACTAAATTGGAAGACAGGGCACTTGAATAGTCTTCCAGGGTTGCATAACGGCCTTTCTCCAGTAAAACTTTATCCTGTTCTTGTGCCATTTCTTCTAACTTTTTTGACATGTCGCCTAAAGACGGATTCATCTGAATATCTTCCATGAAATCTGCGCAAAATAAAGGGGAGCATGCAATCAATGCTGTTAAAATGAAACTTTTTCTCAAAATTTTGGTCGATTCCTTATGTTTTAAATGGGTATTCATATGATATACAGAAAGATTCATCAAATTTCAATAAAAAAATATCACGAGAACAAACTTTTTGTAACTCCCCAGGTACCATAAAGTCCACTCCCTAGGTCATTTAAGAATCCATCAATTCTTCCCCCACCCATTATCATCTCCCCCTACCGCCGTCATCCTCAAAAACGCCAGTTTTTGGGGATCTCCCTTGTGTTTATTCAGAAAAACAAGATGTTTTGTTAAAAAGAACGTCTCCACAAGTTCTTGAAATCTACATAACAACCGGGAATGCCTGTATTTAGGGAAGGGAGATCCCCAAAAACTGGCGTTTTTAAGGATGACGGCGGGGGGAGAGGTGATTTTTTTGGTGGGGGGATAGCTTGTGTGAAAACTTAAGATTAAAACCAAGGAGGCATTACCCCTGGGGAGTTACTTTGCGCCTACACAATTTTTTCTTTTCCACTACCCTTTTAATCAAAAATATGCTATAGTTCATACATAAACTTGAGAACTATTTGAGGAGCGTTATGGAGACGAAAACAAAATCAAAGCTCAAAACAAAACAAGAACTGCAGATGCCTAAAATGTATAAGGTTCTCATGCACAATGACGATGTCACCCCCATGGACTTTGTGGTGAGCCTTCTGTCGGTGATTTTTCGCCACAGCAACAACAAGGCCTATGCCCTGATGATTAAAATTCACACGGAAGGCGTGGCTGTGTGCGGGGTTTATCCTTATGAAATCGCACAAACACGCACACTACAAGCCAAAGCTTTTGCAAAAAGCCAGTCTTGGCCCTTAAACATTACCATGGAGGTGGATCAATGATTACAAATACCTTAAATCAAACCGTGAACCGAGCTGTTGAAATCTCAAAAGAACTCAGGCACGATCTGACCACTTTGGAACATCTGGCTTTGGCATTTCTAGAGGATACGGATATGGTCCCCATCTTGAAAAAATGCGGGTTAAATTTTAAAAAATTTAAGGCAGAAGTGACCAGTTTTTTAAACACCATTTTCACCCCCATGGAAAACCCTGACGATGAATCCGCCGGAATCACGGTGCTTGTGCAACAGGTCATTGGAAGGGCAAGGCCTTTTTCGGCCACAGGTGAAGGTATGGATATCACGAGTTTTGATGTGCTGAAATCCTTGCTTTTGGAAGAGGAATCCTATGCGTCCTATTTTTTTAAAAAACACGGTGTTACCCGGGAAGAGCTGATGAAACACACGGCCGCGGGGCTTTTGAATGTGTCCAATTTAGAACTTAGATTTCGCTCTCCGGAGTCTTCTGATACACCTGCGCCTGACCCTGTCAAACCTGACCCCGCCAAAAACGATGCCCACAAAGACGCTCAAAAGGAGTCGCACAAAGAATCACACAAAGAATCACCTCTCGATTTATATTGCACCGATTACCTTCAAAAGGCCGTAGACGGGGACTTCCCCCCCCTGATTGGACGAACAGAGGAAATTGCAAGGCTAACGCAGGTTTTATTGCGCCATACAAAATATAACCCGCTTTTGGTGGGCGAGCCGGGCGTGGGGAAAACGGCCATTATTGAGGGCTTAAGTTTAAAGATTTTAGACAGGGAAGTTCCTGAAAGTCTGCAGGAGGTCAACCTTTATAGCCTTGATTTAGGCGCTCTTCTGGCAGGGGCAAGATACAGAGGCGATTTTGAAGAAAGGCTCAAAGCCGTCATTGATGCCCTGACCCAGCAAAAAGAAAAGGCCATTTTGTTCATCGACGAGATCCACTCCATTATGGGCATGGGCGCAACGGAAAATACAGGACTGGACGCGGCAAACCTGCTCAAACCCGTATTATCAGGCGCTGCGGGAATCCGGTGCATTGGTGCCACCACCTATAAAGAGCTCGGTCGCATTGAAAAGGACAAAGCCCTACTCCGGCGTTTT
This sequence comes from uncultured Alphaproteobacteria bacterium, assembly GCA_903930075.1. Taxonomy (GTDB): domain Bacteria; phylum Pseudomonadota; class Alphaproteobacteria; order CAIYWZ01; family CAIYWZ01; genus CAIYWZ01. The sequence continues at coordinate 6,846 of CAIYWZ010000056.1, forward strand.
CAAAAAATTGACGTGAAAGAGCCCACCCGGGATGAAGCCGTAAAAATTTTAGAAGGCGTGAAATCCCGCTATGAAAAACACCACCGGGCAAAATACCAAAAGGGCGTGTTGGAGACGGCTGTGGATTTATCCATCAAGTACATCACCGACCGAAAACTCCCCGATAAAGCCCTAGACACCATCGATGAGGCCGCCTCTTTTGTGCGCCTTGGCGGGGGGAATAAAATTTATGTCAAAGACGTGGAAGAGACCATTGCCAAACTTGCAAGGATCCCTTCGTTCCAAATTTCAAAGAATGATAAATCCCAAATTGAAATCTTAGAGACCGAGCTTAAAGGCGCTGTTTTTGGGCAAGATGAAGCGATCAAAAGCATCGTGTCTGCCATTAAACTTTCAAAATCCGGCCTTCGGGGGGGAGAGCGCCCCATTGCCTCCTTTGTCTTTGCAGGACCTACGGGTGTGGGGAAAACAGAGCTTGCCACGCAAATTTCAAAATCGCTGGGTATTAACCTTATTCACTTTGACATGTCCGAATACATGGAAAAACACAGCGTCTCCAGGCTCATTGGAACGCCCCCAGGGTATGTGGGCTTCGAGCAAGGGGGACTCCTGACCAATGAAATCGACAAAACCCCTTACGCGGTTTTACTGCTCGATGAAATTGAAAAGGCTCACCCCGACTTAACAACGCTTTTGCTTCAAGTCATGGACAAAGGCACTTTAACCGATAACACAGGCAAAGTCGTGGATTGCCGCAATCTGATCCTGATTATGACCACAAACGCCGGCGTGCGCGAACTCTCCAAGCAAACCGTGGGCTTTGGCGAGCGGAAAAAGGACCTAGCGGATTTAGAAGAAATCAACCAGCTCTTCTCTCCCGAATTCAGAGGCCGCTTGGATGGGATTGTTTCCTTTAATCCTTTAAAACAAGAGCAAATCGAGAAAGTGCGCGATAAGTTCTTGGGAGAAATCCACCAAATCTGTGCCGCAAAAGGCTACAGCTTGAACTTATCGAGCGAAGTCCTTGTCATGCTCCTAAAAGAAGGCTACAGCGAGCAATACGGCGCAAGACCCATGCGACGCGTCATCGAAGAAAAAATCAAACTGCCCCTTGCCGATATCTTCCTCATGAGCGCCCCTGTCAAGGGAAAACACATCCAAGTTTTTCTGGTAGAAGGAAAGCTCCAGGCTGTGCAACAGAAGGTGAAGGTTTTGGAAGGTTGATCGGAAATATCAACAGGTTATATCCTGACTTTCTCATAAATTAAGCTTATCATTCACTTATAGTTACATTTAGAGTAACTATAAGTGAATGGAAAGATTCTTCAGCTCAAAAACAACTGATCAAGGTCACAAAAATTCAGCGCCCTGCCCCCTTCTACATCCATGGTTGGACCGGTGTAGACCACAAATTTATCCGCCTCGCGTAGGTCTTTGTGCTTGTGCATGTTTGCAAACCAA
>CAIYWZ010000057.1 GCA_903930075.1 uncultured Alphaproteobacteria bacterium
TACAAAATCTAATTAACAATCGTCCACGAAAAGTGTTAAATTATAAAAAACCAATGGAGGTGTTTTACGCGGCGGTTTCATGAAAAATCAAGCGTTGCATTTGCTCCTGTAATGGGCCTTCTTTTTGTTTAGCCTTAATAAATTTTTCCTTTGTGGAATTCGGTGAGGAAGGATTTGTGGGTTCTTTTGGTGGCGCTGAAGTAGAATTTTTACTTTTATTTGCAATATCATTTGGTTTTTTAATCTCATCAAGATTTTTTAGAAAAGATTTCCAATATTCTTCTCCTTCCAAATCACTCAAACACGCCTGACTAAGCAAATAAAAAAACTTGTTCTGCTTATTTCTTGTTGTTTTTTTACCGCTGAATATGCCCAGGAAACCCCCAAATCCTTGTTTTTGAACTGAAAGAGATTCAGTTGACGAACCTTCAGAATCCGAAAAAGATTCCAAATACTTTTTCCGGGAGACACTCCAGCCATTCAGAACTATTTTATCACGCTCATATACTTTCTGAATAAAATTTTTGGCTTCCTTTATGAATTCTTGTTTCTCATAATATGTTTCTCTATCATTTATAAACGCATAAACAGCTTCGAATCTTTGTGCTGATGTTGGCCCCTATCCCCATATAAACCCCATGCATTAAGAGAAAAAATAATCCCAAATACAAATCCAATCCAACTACCCAATTTTCCATTCATTTCTTACGGCTATTTTCATAAAAATCTAACCAATACCTATTAACATTCCCATGAAATAATAAACAAAAAGTTAACGGGCGATGTATTTCGCTCAATAAGGCAATTCCCATCCGAGCATGTCTTGCAAATTTTTGATGAACTCTGGAAAAAGGGATTCTGAGAGAATGCCGTCGGTGACAAATAATTTATACAGCATGGCCCCTGGATAGAGGTTCAAGAAAAGCTCGTTCATCACAGGTTCATGGGTCAGAAGCACAATTTTATGAGAAAGGTAGAGCTCCTCGTCGTCTGCTTCATACTTTTTATCCATATTACCTACTCTAAATTTCACATAGTTGAGGTAAGCCAGGAAAGGCGCATCTTTAAGTTGATTATGTATTTTTCCCAAAGTTCCTGATTCTTCATAATGTCCTTTGTTGATGGTGATCTGGTAAACTTTTTTAATATAATTTTGAACAACCCCCATAAGATCATAATCAGCTCCTAATGCGGGAAATAAACGACCATAAATATTGGATGATTCTTCATAAATCTTTTGAACGGTTTTGCTTCCTTGACGGTAATGCTCTTCCACAATAGATTGTCCATCATGAATACGCGCAACGGGAGTAAGCTTGATAAAAACCTCTTCACGCATGGGCGTAAAATAACTTTCTATTTTCCAAAGATTATAGTGATATAAAGACTCAGAGAGTTCTTTTGAAGCTTTCCACCGTTTGCGCCAAATATATGCGATCGTGCGATGATTATTTTCTAAGTCTTGAAAAAGTCCGTCCCTATCTTTTTTACCTTTGAGCCTGTCTTTAAAATAAGCAAGAGTTTTTCGTGTGTTTTCAATCGTTTGGGTAAAAGGGTCTAGGGAGGCTTTTGCATACTCTACTTCTTTGCGTGCAAGCAGTTCATTCAACTGGGCTATTTTACGATCATGCTCCGTGGGGAAACTATTTTGGGTGTTTATAGACGCCAAATTGGCTTTGGCTTGAAAATATTGATGCGCAAGCTGATTCGTTTGGACTGTCAGCTGTGAAATAATATCCTGCGCATTATCTACGCCATTTTTATGACTCATAAGGATGGCAAGTTCTTTTTGAATAATTTTTTGCTCTAAAGTTTTTTGGATCACTTCATTTTTAAGATTTACCAATACTTCTGGAATGGGGTCTGTGGCAACATGCTCAAAAGATTCAATCTGAGCCTTGATAAATTCGGTAGCCTCGTCATAATTGCCGTGACGAAGTTGAGTGATAAAATCTGCATGACCTGGAACATCTGAATGATCATCAGATGCAAGATATCCACTTCCCAGACCAAACGCCTTCACTGAGCTTAAAAAACATGAAAAAAATATGAATAAATAAAACACAAAAACCTCGCCCTTATGAATTGAACTGTTGCAGAATACCCCCTCAAAGATGAACGAAAAGTTAACGCGGCTTTGGCGCATTCCGCCCGGAGGTATAAAGGCTCACCCCCATGATTGCAATGCAAACGGAGACGAAAAGGATCACGATGGTCGCCAGCGCGTTAATTTCAGGAGTCAGCCCCAAACGGATTTTGGAGAAAATGTACATAGGCAGCGTTGTGGAATTGGGGCCGGCAAGGAAACTGGCAAGCACAACATCGTCTAGGGAAAGCGTAAACGCCAAAAGCCAGGCTGCAAGCAGGGAGGGCATGATGATGGGCAGGGTTATTTTTAAAAAGACGGTGATGGGTTTTGCGCCTAAATCTAAAGCCGCCTCTTCCAAAAGGGGGTCGAGCTCTTCCAGTCGTGATTTGATGATGATGACAACATAGGCCATGGCAAGGGTCGTGTGGGCGATGATGATGGTAAAAACGCCGCGCCCCTGGGGCCAGCCTAAAAGTTGCTCGGTGCCTACAAAAAAGAGCAATAAAGCAAGACCTGTGATCATATCGGGCAGGACAAGGGGCGTTGCCAGCAAGCCTTTAAAAAGCATGGCGCCTTTGATTTTTGGATAGCGCACCAAAACAAGGGCTGAGCATAGCCCCAAAATCACAGCCAGAGTTGCCGTCATGGCCGCAATTTGAATGCTGGTAAAAGCCGCATCCAAAAGGAGTTTATTCTCAAATAGGGCCGTATACCACTTAAAACTAAATCCTTCCCATTTTCCCATGACAGCAGACCTATTGAAGGAAAAAATCACAAGAACAATGATGGGAATATACAAAAATGCAAAGACAAATCCCGCGGCAATGGCAAGTTGTAAAGATTTATGACGCTTCATGGTCACCCCTTTGAAGCCGTTGAATAATCATCAGGGGAACAATGGTCAGAATCATCAGTGCCACAGCAATGGCCGCAGAAATGGGCCAATCCCGGTTATGAAAAAACTCCCCCCATAAAATACGGCCAATGGTTAAAGTTTCAGGGCCTCCTAACAGTTCAGGAATCACAAATTCACCCACAGCCGGAATAAAAATCAGCATGGACCCCGATAAAATGCCTTTGTAAGAGAGCGGCAAGGTCACCTTGCAAAAGGCTTTAAAAGGATGGCATCCCAAATCATAGGCGGCTTCCAAGAGCAACGGGTCAATTTTTTGCAACGACGCATAAAGGGGCAAAATCATAAAGGGAAGGTAACAGTAAACAATCCCAATAATCACAGCCACACTATTACTCCCCAGGGGCAATGCAGACCCAATTAACCCTAAGTGCATCAAAAATGAATTGATAATCCCCGTGGGACTGAGCAATAAAACCCAGGCATAAATACGGATTAAGAAGGACGACCAAAAGGGCAGCATGATCAGCATCAAAAGCGTCATGCGCCACTTTGGATCGCACGTTGCAATAAAATACGCCACAGGATACCCCAAAATGAGCGAAAAAATCGTTGAAATCAGGGCGATTTGGATGGAATTCATATAGGTAAACACATATAAATCATCTTGAAAAATAGAGAAGAAATTGATCAGCGTCACTTTAATCAAAAGAACATGATCATCCATCCAGGTGAGCATATCAGAATAGGGTGGCTTTCCAATAATGGGTTCTGAAAAACTAATTTTGAGCAGAATCACAAGGGGAATGGCCAGGAAAAAAATAACCCAAAGGTAAGGGAACACGGCAAGAGAGATTTTTTCAAGGCGAGAATTATATGTTTTCATGACAACTATACACGCTCAACGGAGGAGACGATTTGCAAAGACCTCAGTTCGGCCAGAATATTGGATAAATGGGCGGCGTCTCTGACCTCAATATCAAGAGTAATTTCAAAGAAATCGCCTTCATAGGAGTTCGTCGAAACATGAATAATATTGCCTGCTTGCCTACTGATTGAGGTTGTTGTTTCACCCAAAGCACCTTGAGCATTCATCAAAAGTAAACGTATCCTGGAAACATGTTTTTGTTTATCATCTCTTTTTTCATGCCAATCCACGTCAATCCATCTCTGGGGGGTTTTAACAAATTGCGCAAGATTCTTGCAGGTTTCTGTATGAATAGTTACGCCCTTACCTGTGATGACGATCCCTGTAATCCTATCCCCTGGAATGGGGTGGCAACATCCTGCAAAATGCACGGCCATACCAGGGATCAGGCCTGCAATGGGAACCTTTTCCTTGGATTCTTTTTGGGGTTTTAACGGAGAGTTGATGGTTTCAATGGTCACTTCTTTTTTGTTTTTTTCCGTAAAATGATCGTGGTAAAGAATAAGACCAATCTCGCGTACGCTTAAATGACCGATGCCAATTTGGTGATAGACCTCTTCAATATCGGGGCAGCTGATTTTAACCAATATTTTATCAAGCATTTTTTCATTGAGCGATAGACCTTCATTTTTAAAGGATTTATGAAGAATTTCCTTGCCCAAATGGACATATTGCGCCCTTTGCTGGGTCCTGATGAATTTACGAATGGCCGATCTTGCTTTTCCGGTGGTGACAAATCTCTCCCATAAAGGAGACGGCATTTGCCCCTTTGAGGTGATGATTTCAACCGAATCTCCGTTGTGCAAAACCGTCCGCAGCGGCACCATTTTTCCATTGACCCGCGCGCCAGAACAATGATTCCCCACCTGCGAATGCACAGCGTAGGCAAAATCAATAATCGTTGCCCCTTGAGGCAGAGAAATCAGATCCCCTCCTGGCGTGAAACAAAAAACCTCATCGGAAAACATCTCAAGTTTGGTGTTTTCCAAAAATTCTTCCGGATCAGAGGCATGTTCCAAAATATCCATCAAACTTTTGAGCCACTTATACTCGTCTGTATTGGGGATATGGTCGCCCTGTTTGTATTGCCAATGGGCCGCAACCCCAAGTTCTGCAATGGCGTGCATATCGTGTGTTCGAATCTGGATTTCAATACGTTGCCCCAAAGGACCCACAATGCCTGTGTGAATCGAGCGATAATTGTTGGCTTTTGGCGTTGAAATATAATCTTTAAATCTTCCGGAAATCACGGGAAACGCGCTGTGTATGATCCCCAAAGCCTGGTAGCAATCGGCCACATTATCCACCATAATACGAAAGGCCATAATATCAATGAGTTCATCAAAACTGATATTTTTATGGGTGATTTTCCGCCAAATGGAATAATATGTTTTCTCCCTGCCCTCAATGACCACGTTCATATTGTTTTTCGTAAACAACGCATTTAATTCTTCAATAATATGCTGTATCGTCTTTTCATCATCTTTGTGCATATCGTGAAGGCGTTTTTCTATGGAAACAAAGGCTTCTGGATAGAGTTCTTTAAAGGCAAAATGATCGAGCTCTTCTTTAAAATTTTGCATCCCAATGCGCTCGGCCAGCGGCGAATAAATCTCCAAAGTTTCCCTGGCGATTCTCCTGCGTTTATCGGAATTTGGAATGAAACCCAGCGTATGCATATTGTGCAAACGATCGGCAAGTTTGACCAAAAGCACTCGGATATCTTTGGACATGGCCAGAAACAATTTTCTAAAATTTTCCGCTTGTTTGACCTGCTCAGATTGGTATTCAAGGCGCGTGAGCTTTGTGACGCCATCAACCAAACTTGCAATCTCAGGACCAAACATCTCCCCAATCTCCTGCAAATTGGTGTCCGTATCTTCGACGGTATCATGGAGCAGCGCCGTAATGATGGTGGCCGTATCGAGCTTCATACTGGCCAAAATCCCAGCCACCTCCAGGGGGTGAATAAAATAAGGATCACCCGATGCTCGTTTTTGCGAGCCGTGGGCCTTCATGGAAAAGACATATGCTTTGTTGAGCAAATCCTCA
>CAIYWZ010000058.1 GCA_903930075.1 uncultured Alphaproteobacteria bacterium
GCCCCTGCTGGCTAGGCAGTTGATAATTGACCAGGGATTGTAAATTTTCCATGGGCCAATCTGGTAACCATTGTACCACTCGCGTATGGGTTCGATGTGGATGTTTTCGGGCAACAGTGAGATCACTTCGTCTTCGGTGAAGCCAAAAAACTCTCCATAATCCTGGTCCATGAGCGTATACACGCGGATATTGTTGAGCCCCGAAAACATACTCTCTTGCGATACCCGGGTAATCCCCGTCAGAACTGCCTTTTCAAGGTCACTGTTGTCTTTAAGCGCCGATCCCAAAAGCACCCGCATAAAAGGGATCATTTTCTCATAATACCCTTGCAGATAGGCCTCTTGGATGGGCGTATCGTATTCATCGAGAATGAGAATGGGCCGAATTCCGTGGTATTTATGGAGATACTGGATTAAAGCGCAAAGGGCCCCGGCCAGTTCCTCGGGGTCATTTATTTTTTTATTCACAATACCCTGGAAATACTCTTTTTCTTCTTCGTTTAAAAAATCTCCTTCAGTCAAGAAACGTTCCTTGGCATACAATTTATTCAATACCCTTTTCATAGCTGTGATAAAGCTTTTGAAAGAGGTGGGCTTCATGTCTTTAAAGGTCAAGAAAATCACCGGGTATTTATTTTGGTACTGGGCGCAAAAGTCCCCGTGTTCTTTAATCTTCAGCCCCCCAAAAAAATCCTCCCCCCCCATTTTGAGAAAGTGATAGAGCATCGACATGTTCAAGGTCTTCCCAAACCGCCGGGGCCGTGTAAACAAAATCACCTTCGCATGATCTTCCATGACTTCTTTGATAAACAAAGTCTTATCCACATAGGTCGACCCGTCCTTAATAATATCTTTAAAATCACTGGTGCCGATGGCAAATTTATTCTCTTTGGTCATGTTAATCTTACCTTTTACTTATGAAATAACTATACCACACATGAAGCGACTTTTCAAGCAAAACATCCAAACCGGCGTACTTACAGGAGCCCATTTTTGGGCATCGCCTACTCCAACATCAAATGCACCGATTCCACATCCTTGCCACAAAAGGCCATGCCGATGAGGAGGTTTTGGGTGGAGTCGAAGGCGTCGGTGTAGCGTTTTTCTTGAATTTGGGCCAGAGCCTCCTTGGCTGTGGTTTCTAGTTTTTCACGCGCATCACAGACTTTAAATTCGATGACAATGCCTGGTCTGTTTGGGTCTTTGGGGGTGAGCAAAATGTCAGAGCGCCCGTCGCCTGATTCTTTGTTGGAATCGATTTTATAAAGCCCGCCCAGGCCCACCAGCAGGCCCATCATGAAGGCGTGGAAAACTTGTTCTGAGGTGTTGGTGTTGAAGTCGAAATAGCTTGAAGTTTTGCGGATATACCGCCGGACTTCCTTTGTAAATTTCTCCACATTTCCCGTTTTTAAAGCATTCACGAGGTCCTCATACCCATCCAAAGCCCCATCCTCATCGGCAAACCATTTTTGAACAGTTTGACAGTAAATCCCACGAATTTCCTTATTGGGAATGGAAAGTGTGGCATATAAATTGCTCGCATCATCAAGCTCTTTCCCCAAGGAATTCAAATACCCCGCATGGAGCAGCAGCGTCCACACGGCGTTTGTGTTGTTTTGAAGGTAGGTAAAAGTCAGCCCTCTTTCAATGAGCTGTCTTTGAGGGATTCCCTGGAGAATGTTGCTGAATTTCTCACGAAATCTCACACCGCTTTTTTTGATCAGGTCAAAGACCAGTTCGTTGCTCGAAGTATTGATCCAATAGATATCAATCTCGCCCCTGCTGGCTA
>CAIYWZ010000059.1 GCA_903930075.1 uncultured Alphaproteobacteria bacterium
CCCTTTCCTATTGGGGATTTTAGAGCAAAAACACGTCAAGGATAAAATGAAATATAATTCAACTTTGGGTTGTATTTTTATTTTGGTGAATAGTTACTAAAAATTTATGTTTACGGACACAGTTTAGGAGCTGCGGGAGCTCATATCGTTGCTGCGTTAATTAAACATCAATTCCAACAGCAGTTTGAATCACAAAAAATTGACATCAAGCTCTTTACATATGAGTCTCCCAGAGTTTTTGATAAAGCAGGTGGAGCTAAAAATTTTGATAACTTCATTCCTCATCATATTCGTGTAATTCAAAAACATAGAATATTTACTGATCCGGTTACAGCTATCCCATTAGGAGCTTCAGGCTATAAACATACTGGAGTTAAATGTGTTATTCATGTAGAAGATCCAGAAAAAGCAAAACCTTTTTTGCATACCATGATGCCTATACTCGATGTCGACAGGTGTCTTGATGAAGGAAAACACCATAAATCTAATATGTCTATAATGCATAGAAAAGCAAAAAATACTGCTAAAGATGTTCAAGAAAGAGTCACAGACACAGTTCATAAGGTTAAAAATGTATTACAGTGCTTTCTAAAAAGATAGACTTTAGAGTCACTCTCGTATCCCAAAAATCTTTAAAATAAACGCATATTCTTCCGCATACTCCTTATACACCTCAAACCTTGAGGATTTGCCGAAGTGGCCGGCGGAGAGGTTGGTTTTTAGGAGGAGTGGGTTTTGGTCGGTTTTAAGTTTTTTGAGTTTGGCGAGGAACTTTGCGGGTTCCCAGTAGCCCACTCTGGGGTCTTTGATGCCGGTGGTCATGAAGATGGCGGGATAGTTTTGGGCTTTGACGTTATCATAGGGTGAGTAGGATTTGATGTAGTCATAGTAGACCGGGTCCTTGGGATTTCCCCATTCTTCGAATTCAGTAGCGGTTAAAGGCAATGTTTCATCGAGCATGGTGTTTAACACATCGACAAAGGGAACGCCTAAGATTGCAGCTTTAAAGAGTTCTGGGGCGGTGTTGATGGTGTATCCAATGAGCATGCCTCCGGCGCTTCGGCCATCGATGGCGATGTTTCCAGGAGTTGTAAAGTCTGTACTTGAAAGAAGTTTGGCGCAGGCGATAAAATCTTCGAAGGTGCGTTTTTTGGTCAGAAACTTTGCGGATTCATACCAATAATATCCCAAATCTGCGCCGCCTCTGATGTGGGCAATGGCAAAGATGAACCCTCTGTCTAAAAGCGGAAAAATATGGGGGCGGAATCCGGGCTCTACCGAAATACCATAAGAACCATAACCATAGAGATATAAAGGATTTGAGCCATTTTTTTTAAAGAGGCTTTTTTTGTAGATGAGGGAAATGGGGACTCTTGTTCCATCATCCGAAGGGGCATAAATACGCTGAACATTGTAATCTTCCGGATTCAATCCTGGAAAAGTCACTTTTTTGACACAGGTGTGGGTATCTTGATTGTATTCCCAAATTTGCGTGGGTTCGCTCAACGAACTATAGGTGTATCTTAAAACATCTGATTCGTAATGCATGGTTAAAGCCGATGCCGCAAAAGAACTGCTTTTTGTGTGTTTTGAAAAATCCACAGAAAATTTGGGTGTTAAAGTTTTGTAATCAATGGCAACGATTTCAGGAATACCAAGATTTTTTTTCACAACCACCAAAAAATCTTTGTAGCATTCTACTTCTTCCAAATACACGGCTTTGCTGTGGGGAATAATATCAATCATATCATGCCAAGGTCTATGTATACTGGTTTGAATGAGCCTAAAATTTTTGCCCGTATCATTGATCAGCGCATAAAACGACTCTTCATGATGGGTGACGCTTGCTAAATAACCATCATCTCTGGACTTAAGAAGCTTTGCCTTTAATTGTTCCTGGCTTAAATCAACGGTCCAAATTTCATTACACTCTCCCGTTTTGGGCGAAATAAACAGAAAACGATGAGACGCGGAAAGATCCATCTCAACCCAATAGCTTGGTTTTTTTTCTGCGTAGATTTCTATATCTGGCTCTTTACTGCCAATTTCGTGATACATCACCTTTTGCGCCCGCCAATTTTCGCCGCAAGGAATATAAAAAAAGCCTTTTGAGTTTGCATGAAATGCAATTTGACCAAAGACATTCGTCACGGTTTGCTCAATAATCTCACCCGTATCCAAAGATTTGACAACAATCGTATAGTCCTCTCCGCCTTCAAGGTTAATGGCGTAGGCTAAGTATTTATTATCGGGAGATGGGGTGACAGCGGTAACGGTGCAAAATTCATGACCTTTGGCAAGAATATTAACATCAAGAATGATTTCTGTTTTTTCACCTTTTCGATAATACGTCCAATAATCATCTTTTTCCCCAATTTCTTGAAAATAAGAATAATCTCCATTTTGAATGGGGGGTTTGAAGTCCTTAAGGGGGATTTTTGCTTTAATTTCTTCAAAAACAGCCTCAAGTTGCTTTTCTAATGGGTCAAAAAAATCTTGCGCATTTTTGTTTTCAGCTTCTAAAAAGGCAATAATTTTAGGATCTTTAACATCTGTTGGCCAATTTGGATCTCTCAGATATGCAAATTCGTCTTTCAGGGCGGGGGTATGGGTGACTGTTGTACTCATTATAAAAACTCCTATAACTAAAATTAATACTATAAATAACCGTACCATATATATTCCTATTTGTCAAATAAAAAATAATTGTCAAACATCAATTACTATCTTATCATTTCCGTCAGATAAAATCCTTAATTTTTTCTTAAAGAAAGAAAACATTCCACCCAAGGCCATTAAGATGCCGCCAAGCCAGATCCAAGAGATGAGCGGGTGGGATTGAAGGTGTATAACCCATTGCTGTTCATCGTTTTTTTCAATACGATCGGTGATGTAGGCATAATATGTTGTAAAAATACCCAGCGAAAAAGAGACTTTTGGACGTATACTGTTGTAATTTTGATAATATCTTCGCTCGGGAAAAAGAGTCGCATCTCCCCACTTCAGTTTGGCGATTTCTCCTTTGTAGATAGGCGTTTGGATAATTTTAACACTTTCGATCTTAATTTCTTTTCCCATGAAAACACCAGAGTCGCCGATTTTTAGGGCGATTTCTTTTTCGCTTCCTAGAAAATGGTTAAAACTTACCCCCATCAAAAAAATCAAAAGCCCAGTGTGAGAAAGGTTTGCAGATTTACTTTGCGGCGTTTTCCAGAGCGCAAAGCCCAAATTTAGTGAAAAAGTTAACAAAAGAAAAAACAGGATCCATTCTTGTTTTTCAATAAAATAAAGAAGCATAATGACAATTAAACCAACAACAGTTGTGATTTTAAGCTGTTGAAAGGAGAGAGAAAACATCAGTGTTATGGGATAAAGCATGCACAAAGGAACGATCACTTGTTTGTAAAAATTTGGACCAACCTCAACCCGTAAAAAAAGTGGTAAAAAAGTTGCAATTCCAATTAACAATGATATACTCACTCCAAGTAGACCAGGTATATTTGTTTCTTTTCGTCTTAAAACGTGTTTTAGAGGCTCTTGATTTCTAAAAAGAAAAAATATGCTTGCAATAATGAAACAAATTCCGATTTTGACAAAGATTATGTTGTCAAAAGTTTGTGTAAAATTGTGAATGGAGCGAATAATCCCCATGCGCACAATGAACACACCAAGAAATGTAAACGAGAAACTCAAGAATACGAGTAACTTAAGGTGGAAAGAAGGCCGCTCTGAATTAAGGAGATGCAAGGCCCCTAGGAGCAAAAGCCAGGGTATAAGGGCGATGTTCTCAACCGGATCCCAAAACCACCATCCGCCCCAACCGACTTCATAGAAGGCCCAAAAGCTTCCAGAAGTAAGGCCAACGCTTAAAGCAATCCAGGAGCCAAGAATCCAAGGTTTCAGGTCTTTAGTTTTCAATAATGAAATATCTTTTTTTCGTAAAAGAAATGAGCAAATCAAGGACCAACAGGCAAAATTTAGGATATATCCCATATATAAAATCGGCGGATGGTATAAAAGAGCCGTATCTTCAAGCAAAGGATTGATCCCCCGACTCAAAAAGTCTCCTGCGGGCACTTCGATAAAAGGTGAAGCTTTAAAATATAAAAGACATAAAAAATACATTTGAAAGAAACTAAAGACGCTTAAAGCCCTTAAAGGAAGCTTTAGAGCAACCAAACTCATCAAAAACATCCACAACAACATTGATCCTTGATGATAACTCCAGGTGGAGCCAATGCGATAATAAAAAGGATGATCGGGCGAGGAATAGAGCAAAACACCCAGTATTCCTGTATCATGAATCAGAAATCCAAAGACCAGAATCCCATAGGCAAATGCAATTGCAGCAAAATGCACTGTTCTAATGCGAGAGACCAAAAAATGATTCAAAAAAGAACCCAAAGCTTGGAAAGGCAGAAGCAAAAGCGCCAAAAATATTAAAAAATTCCCAATTTCACACAGCATCATTTTTTCTTAAATTTATATCTATGTTGTGTTTAGCATATATTTAAAGATTTGTCTTAATTTCCTTGCTAAAATATGTTATGTATTTATTTATAGAATAGGAGTCTAAGCCACATGAATTTAAAATTTTTTATTTTTTCAACATTAGTTATTGTAAATATTGTCTATTCTTCTGAAAAGGAAGATTTTGTTACAAACAATCAAAGCCAAGTCCAAACCCAGATTAGGGAGGAATGTGAAGAATATTTTATTGATATAAAAATATTATATCAGGATCTAAAATTACGTAAGGAAAATTTAAAAATACTTTACGGAATAAATAATAGATCTTCTTCTGAATACACGGCAGCCTTACTTGAAGATAAAAAATATCAACACATACTCAAAGAAACTGATCTTCTTTGTGAAAAAATAAATAATTATAGATGGAAAAGCTGTTCGGATTTACCTTTGGCGGCTAACACAACAGGAACTTCTATATCAACACATCAAAACAGTCCTGACTTATCTAATGCTAAATAAAATTTTATGATTGATTTTGCTGTAACAATCTAGCAATTTTTGAGGCTTCATCAAATGTTGTGTCTTTGAGAAATTTAAGTGTAGGCGTGAATTTTAAGGTAAGTTGCTTTGAAAGACGCATGCGGATAAGGTATGCATTTTCTTCCAAAAGAGCTATAACTTCGTCCACACGTTCGCCATTTAAAGTCATCACGTAAACGATAACATTTTTTAAATCTGGCATAGCGCGCACTTCTGTGACAGTGAGGAGCATGCTATTTACCCCCGGAATGGGTACTTCCTCGCGCATAAAAATCGTGGCTAAAATATGCTTGATCTCTTCCCCTACACGCAATACACGATGACTTGGAGGGCCCGCATTTTTATCTTTTTTTTTCATAATACGTCTTTTATAAAGTTCTTTGAATTTCTTGGATTTCGAAACATTCGATCATATCGCCTTCGCGAATATCTGAATAATTTTCAAAGGCCATACCGCATTCATAGTTTTCTCTGACTTCTTTAACTTCGTCTTTGAAGCGTTTGAGAGTCTTGAGCGTACCTTCATGAATCACAACGTTATCACGCAAAAGTCTAACTTTTTCCCCGCGCTTAATGACGCCATCTTTAACCATACAGCCGGCAATTTTTCCAACTTTTGGAATTTGGAAAATCTGTCTCATTTCCGCCGTCCCCAAATAATTTTCTTTCAAAGTTGGAGAAAGCATTCCAGAAAGAATTGCTCTTGCATCGTCAATCACATCATAAATAATTGAATAATAACGCACTTCAATCCCATCACGCTTTGCCATATCTCTTGCCTGAGGATTTGCGCGCACGTTAAACCCAATAACCAGAGCCTGAGATGCTTTTGCAAGGGTGATATCACTTTCTGTGATCCCACCAACGGCGCCAAAGAGAACCTTAACCGTGACTTCTTCGTTTTCTAACTTTTGAAGGCTTGAGGAAATCGCTTCCAAAGATCCACCCACGTCTGATTTAATAACAACGCTGAGCTCTTTCTTTTGGCCTTGCCCAATATTGGCAAACATATTCCTTAAGATTTCATTCTTTGCGGCACTTAACGCATCTTTCTTGCGGCGGCTTCTAAAATCTGAGATTTCACGGGCTTTATATTCGCTTTCTACAACGGTAAAATCATCTCCAGCCAAAGGTGTTTTATCAAATCCTAAGACCTCAACAGGCATGGAAGGAAGAGCTTTCTCGAGTTTATGACCATGATCATCAATAAGAGCGCGCACCTTACCCCATTCGTTCCCTGCAACGAAAATATCGCCTACACGCAAGGTTCCTGCTTGAATCAGAACAGTTGCAACAGATCCGCGTCCTTTTTCAAGGCGGGCTTCAACGACTACGCCTTTTGCAGAACGTGATGGGTTGGCTTTAAGATCTAAAACTTCAGCTTGCAAAAGAATGGCTTCCTCGAGTTTTTCAAGATTTGTCCTCTTTTTCGCTGAAACAGGAATCGCCAAAACATCTCCGCCCAATTCTTCAACCACAAGGCCATGCATGAGCATTTCTTGCTTTACACGCTCGGCATCGGATCCTGGTTTATCAATTTTATTAATCGCCACAACGATGGGAACACCTGCAGCTTTTGCATGTTGAATGGCTTCCACCGTTTGTTCTTTGATTCCATCATCTGCCGCAACAACAAGCACAACAACATCCGTTACATTGGCTCCTCTGGCACGCATTTGAGTAAACGCAGCGTGACCTGGGGTATCAATAAAGGTAATTTTTGCGCCGGTACTCATGGTAACTTGATAAGCACCAATATGCTGAGTAATGCCGCCTGCTTCGGAAGCCACGATATCTGTTGAACGCAAAGCATCCAAAAGAGAAGTTTTTCCATGGTCAACATGTCCCATAACGGTTACAACTGGGGCTCTTGAGATAATATCTTCTGGATTATCTGGAGTATCATCAATACCAATTTCCACATCCGAGTCTGCAACACGTTTAACAGAATGGCCAAATTCTGCAGCGATTAATTCCGCCGTATCCGCATCAATAATTTGATTGATATTGGCCATAACGCCCATTTTCATTAAACTTTTAACAACATCCCCGGCGCGCTCAGCCATTCTGTTGGCCAAATCTTGAACACTGATGGCTTCAGGAAGAATGACTTCGCGGATAACTTTCGCTTGAGGTTCCTGTTGTCCTTGCATACTTTTGTTTCTGTATTTTGTACGTGCTCTTTGAATAGAAGCTTGGGATCTTCTTTTAACGCCAAATCCTTGAGAACTTTCTTCATCGTCTTTTGTTTGAAGCAATGAATTCATCGATGCTTTTCCTAAGTTTTTAAGGCCATTATCCTTACGAACAGTTGTCATTTTTTTCTGTTCAAGCTCTTCAGTGCGAGGAGTGGATGACTTTTTTAAAGAATTATTATCGTCATTACTCAGATCATAAGATGACTTCCGGTGTTCTGTTTTAGGAAAACTTGCAGAATCTTTTTGCTTAATAACCACAGATTCTTCAGCTTCAACTACAGAATTATCAATAACTTCTTCGTTATTCTGGGCAACAGGTTTCGTTTCAACCTCAGCCTCCTGGGGAATTTCAACTTTATGGGCATGTTGAGAAACGATAATATCTTCAACATTTGGGACAATTTCTTTGTTTTCGTCAGTTTTCATGGCAGATTTAAGAGCATGAAGACGAGCCTCTAACTCTTGAGAATTTAACTTGTTCCCATGCATCAATGCTTCAGCATCTTTTGGATCTAAATCCCCAACCGATTGCCTTTTTTTCTTAACAACTTCAACTGTGACAGATTTTGACCGTCCATGGGAAAAGCTTTGACGCACTTGATCAACTTGATCTGAGCTTTTTTTCAAGCTTAGAGTTTTCAATGTTAAAGGTTTACGTTCTTGTTGATCTTTATTATCGTCCGTCATTTATATTCCTTAAACTTTTATTCAGTAAACCAGTGAGCTCTGGCAGCCATAATGATTTCATTCGCCGTTTTATAATTGATTCCATATTTTCCAATGATATCAATCAATTCGTCACCTGAAAGATCAGCAAGATCATCAAGAGTTTTGATATCATTTTTTGCAAGTTGCAAAATATGCTCCTTGGTCAAAAAGGGAACAACCTTAAACTCTTCTTGCGCAACACCCAATTCTTTCAATTGTAAATCTAAACTTGCATCTCTAGAAAGTATGTATTGAGCTGCTCTATTCTTAAGCTCTGCTGCAATATCTTCGTCGAATCCTTCAATGGAGACAAGTTCTTTGGTGTTTGTGTTCACGATATCTTCAATGCTTTCAAATCCTTCGGTAAAAAGAAGTTGAGCAACGATTTCATCTACGTCCAAAGCCTCTATAAACAAAGCTGATTTAAGAGAAAATTCCCTTTGACGACGTTTTGCTTCTTCGTCTTCACTGACAATATCGATATTCCAACTTGTAAGTTGAGATGTTAACCGAACATTTTGACCGCGCCTTCCAATTGCAAGACTGAGCTGATCTTCCGCCACAATCACCTCTGCGCGCCGTGTATCTTCGTCTAAAACAATTTTTGAGACTTCAGCCGGGGTCAAAGCATTCACCACAAAGGTTGCGATATTGGGAGACCAAATGATAATATCAATCTTTTCACCTTGTAATTCAGCCACAACGGCTTGAACACGAGATCCCCTTACACCAACGCATGTTCCCAAAGGATCTATGCTTGGATCATCGGTATAAACGGCCATTTTTGCCCTTGAACCTGGGTCTCTGGCAACGGCTTTAATTGTGATATCACCATCATAAATTTCTGGCACTTCCTGGGCAAAAAGCTTGGAAATAAACAATGGACTCACACGAGAAAGAAAAACTTGAGGCCCGCGAGATTCGTTTCTAACATCGGAAATAATCGCACGTATCCGATCACCAACTCTGAAATTTTCTCTTGGGATGATCTCATCTTTTCGCATAAATGCTTCTGTTCTTCCGATTTCGACAAAAACATTTCCATATTCTACGCGCTTAACCGTGCCATTGATGATTTCTCCGATACGATCCTTGAATTCATTAAATTGTTTCAAACGTTCCGCATCACGAACCTTTTCATAAATGACCTGTTTTGCTGTTTGCGCAGCAACGCGTCCAAAGTCAATGGGAGGAAGCTCTTCTTCCAAAACAAAACCAATGGTGGCATTTGGATCGATTTTTTTAGCCTCTTTGAGATCAATCTCAATATTTGATTCTAAAACTTCATCAACAACAGTTAGGCAACGCACCAAACGAATATGACCGCTCTCAGGATTAATGTGTGCTTTGATATGATGTTCCTGTCCATACTTTGCATTACCAGCTTTTTGTATGGCTTCTTCAATTGCTTCCAAAACTTCTTGCTTATCGATACCTTTTTCACGGGCAACAACATCTGCGACCATCAAGACTTCATGCTTTATCATTTTGATTTCCCTATTTTTTCTATAAACATTTCAAACACCAGCTTTGCTTTTTGAATATCATCATAAGGGAAAGAAAAGTTTTCGCTTTCCTCGCCGCTTAAATCAGTACCTTCTAAAAGAACATTTTCTCCATCCAGCCCTTTTAAAATCCCATTAAATTTTTTACGCCCAGAAAAAGCTTCTTTAAGCTCAATCTTTATTTTGCGCCCCTTAAATCTATCAAAATCAGAAAGTTTTACAAGAGGTCTTTCGACCCCAGGTGAACTCACCTCTAAAACATATGCCCCATCAATAGGATCCTCAACATCCAAAAGAACCGACACCATACGATTCACGCTAACACAGTCAGCAACATTGACGGGATCTCCATTGAGTTTTTCGATTAAAATTTGTAAGGTTGAGCTCCCTCTTCCTCCGTTAAAAATCAATCTGACAATCCCATAGCCCGCATCTGTTAAAGAAGGGGTGATAACTTCTTCTATTTTTGCAACTTGTGTCATTTACGTATCCTAATTTCTCCTAATAAAAAAGGGAGGCCTGGAGCCACCCTTTCAAGGTATTCTCTATAAAACTAGTATTCTTTATAAAACATATGGAAATATTTTGCAATATATTTTTTCTAAATGAGTGATTTATAGGTAACTCCCCAGGTACCATAAAGAAATATATTGAAATCTCCACGGAAACTACGATAGAGTAAATTCATAGTTCAATGTGAGGTTTTAAGCTGATGGACAGACGGGATAAAACGATACGAGATCTTTATGCAAGGTTA
>CAIYWZ010000060.1 GCA_903930075.1 uncultured Alphaproteobacteria bacterium
ACGCTTGCGTTCCCTTAAAGCCAAAGTTTATGACGATCAAATCATTATTCAAGAACCCAATAAAAAAGTCAAAGACATTGCCACAGCCTTAAATATTACAATGCCCACATCTTTGGGAGTTTAGGATTATGGATGAGCTGAGGAAGAAGACAGCCAAAATTGGCGCAAATCATGTTGAATTAGAGCATTATGAACTTAATAATGGTACAACTGGCTTTGCTTATACTGCGTCAGAGAGAAATTTACAGCACTATTTAGGGGATAAATATATACCCATTATAGGGAAAACACCAGATGAAATCCGTGAACAGTTAAGACAGAATATACACAAAATTGTATCTTTAAAAAACATTGCTGGGAATAGTCTTAAAAAGATTAATGAATTTCACAAAAATCAGCTTGTATCTATCTTAGAAAAAGAAAGAACATTCGACCCAAGATATGCAGTTTTTTACCATGGAACGGGAGGATCTACTGGGTTTTTATACGATATTCTCACAACCATACGTCAATTTTTACGGGGTAAATTTGATGAAAACTCCGTGACGATACGGGCCATTGATGAGAAATTTAAAGAAATAGAAACGCCCATAGCTGCATTTGAAAAATTTCAAGGAGATGATCGTAACCAAGGAATTATGGATTTATTAATACCCACCACTTTGTCTCTTTTTGGAAATATTGATCGTAACAATGAAAATTGCTTGGGATTTTATTTAAGCGGAAGTTCTGTTAACGCAGTATATATCGATAAACTCTTAAACGCCCTTGAATTAGAAATTGGTGGAATCAAATTTTCCATAGAAAAATATAAAGCAAAATATCAAGAGATTTTTGCGATAGATTATGCAAATGATGCAAGGCTTTACCAAATTATGATTGCTCCAGAGTTTGTTGATCACAAACTCGCTTATGCTGCTGTTTCTTATGGGCATCCAGTATACCCCATGGAAGGTAGGTTACAGGAATACCTTTTGAATTTAAAATCTACAAACTATAACCCACAGACATTTAAGGATGCTCCACCGGATTTACAAGCACGTCTTTTCTTCAAACCACAACTTGCTCAAAATTCAGATATTATGAAAATTTTTACATATCATCGTGGAGAACAAGTAACGCCCGAGAAACTTGCAGCATGGGATAGCGCATTAAAACAAATGATAGCGCAGGATATATCCGCTTGGCTCGAAAAAACCGGAGGAAAGGTTGCGAATCATGTCCTTTCAGATACCCATGGACCAAATTTACATGACGTTTTTAAAGAAAAATATAAAGATGCAACAGGAATTGAATATAGGGAAGAAAATTTTCTCAATGAACAAGAACTGTCCGATACATTGAACACTATTGTAAAAACAAACGATATTTCAGGCCTCACAGCCCTTATGGAAAAGCATTCTCTGGTTGACCTTCTTAGAACGTCCATCGTTAAAAATTTGATTTATGGGCAAGCTGGGAACTCTACTATTAAAGACCTGAAAACTTATGACAAGGCTCATAACCCTTTGAATAACAAGCTTTTTGCGCAAGAAAATTTTATGAAGCACTTAGTTGCAACTTTCGACGCTCAAGATAAACAAAACCTCGCCCATGCTCTTGCACTATTATCTCCTGAAGAGTTCGGAATTGCATCGAATATTGTTTGCCAGGATCGCTCAGCTATATATAAACTCATGGATGATGGCCAAAATAAAAGTTTGTGCTTCTTAAAATTTTGGATATCCTTAGGAAAAGAACAAATAACTTTTTACAAAAATAATAAAGTAGATTTTTTGGAAAATATTAAAGCGATAAAAGGATATCACATAATAAGACTTCTAAAGATGCCGGATGTCATAAAACATATTGTTTATTACGACAACGCAAATACCAATGCTCTCATTGATCGCTATAATGAGAATCATGAGACAATCACAGCACCACTGATTGTAGAATATATATCGCATCCCGATGTAGATATGGTTAAATTTCTCATTGAAAAAGGTGCAAACTTGGAATTAAAAGATTCAGAAGGTGATACTCCTCTTGCGTTTGCAGAACAACAGTTAAAATCAGCTGCAAAAGGTTCATCAGAACACCAAAAACTGGAGAAAATCGTGGAGCTCATAAGAAACAAGCTCAGCCATACTCATTGAGATTGCTGATCCTTAAATTTTGGCATAGAAATTGCATTTATAAGGATTGAAGGATTTTTAGAGTCCAAACACCTTAACGAATAGAAAAATGCAATGTTCCAGAGAGTTTTATATACATTTTTGATCCTGCTATCGATGCCAGAACTGGCGTCTTGCGTATCGCGTGTTAAAGACGTGATCAGAGTGGAATCCATGCGGGAGAACATGCTTGTGGGGTATGGGCTTGTGGTGGGGCTCAATGGGACAGGGGATCGTTTAACGAACTCTCCCTTTACCAAAGAAAGTTTGGTCAGCATGATTGAGCGGTTTGGGGTGAACACCCGTGGTGCGGGTATGGATACCAATAACGTGGCCGCTGTCATGGTCACAGCCGTTTTACCTCCCTTTGCACGACAGGGAACAAAAATAGATGTGACGATTTCTGCCCTGGGGAATTCCAAAAGCCTTTTGGGGGGAACTTTGCTTGTTACGCCTCTTTTGGGAGCCGATGGGGAAGTTTATGCGGTTTCCCAAGGCTCGGTTGCAACTTCTGGATTTTCCGCCAGTGGAAAAGGTGGAAGCGTGACCAAAGGCGTTCCCACCGGGGGAAGGATTGTCAGCGGCGCGATCATTGAAAAAGAAATTAACTTTGAATTTCAAACGGAAAAAGTTTTAAGACTTTCTCTCTTGAATCCTGATTTTACCACCGCAAGACGTATTGCCGATGTGATCAATCAATCCACCAAAAGCCTTGCAGCCCACCCCATTGACCCTGGAACAATTACCGTGCGTGTCCCCGATGCTTATAAAGCGAATCTTTTTAATTTTATCACCGATGTGGAACAATTGCGCGTCATCCCCGATATGCAGGCAAAAGTTGTCATTGATGATAAAAATGGTGTTGTGGTGATTGGAGAGAATGTCCGCATCAGCAGCGTTGCCATTACCCATGGGTCTTTAACCATTAAAATTACAGAGGATGAGAAAGTATCCCAGCCTCAAAATACCGCCGTTGCAGGTGCTGGAGGTACGGCCGTTGCCACAGGAGGGCAAACTGTTGTCACCCCTGTCACCACCATTAATACGGATGAGGGTGCCGGGAAAAAGATGGGCATCCTTCACTATGGCGCCTCTTTGGCCGATGTCGTTAATGGCATCAATGCTTTGGGCGTTTCCCCACGGGACTTAATTTCAATTTTAGAAAGCATCAAAGCCGTAGGCGCACTACAGGCAGAAATAGAGGTCATATAATGTTAGATATTAAAGCCTATTCAAATCTTGCGGGAATGATGAGTCAGGGCAAAAACGTATCTGCACAAGCAGCTTTGAATATGTCATCCAAAGCCCTTTCAACCTATGTTACAACGCAGTTTATTGGGGAGATGATGAAAAATATCGAGGTCAACAAACTCATGGGCGGTGGATTTGCCGAGGAAATGTACAGGTCTTATCTGGTCGAAGCCATTGCTGAACAAGTTGCCCTTAAAGATGGATTTGGCATTGAGAGGGCATTCCAAAAAAAATTGAACGATGTCAGAACCCCTTATAAGAAATCCACAAAAAAGGAGAATGACCATGCGTCCATTGATCTTAGCCTTTAAAGAAACGGCCCAGGAGCTTAAAACCCTGTTCCAAAAAGAAATCGAGGTGGCCCAGGTGCGAGATATTGAAGCTTTATCAGAAATTTTCCCCGCAAAAATGGCGATTTATACAAAAATAGAATCTATTGCCGCAACGATCAAAAAAAGTTTTAAAGAATTTTCAAAAGAAGAGCAAGAGTTTTTGAAGAACCTATCGCAAGAATTAGATGAATTGGGCCACGAAAATCTACTTTTACTTAAAAGTTTGCTCACCTCGAGCCAAAAAATGATGGATATCTTGATTTTTGCGTCACAAAACTCACAGGATTCATTAAAAGTGTATAATAAAAAGGCAAATATTGGGAAAAGCAATCTCTTCACCTATAGCCGGGGAATTTAATAGAATTTAAGGAGAAAAAATATGCCTGATGGATCTTTAACCTCTGCACTAAGAGCCTCCCAAACGGGTCTGACCACATCTTTAGTGGGCATTCAAGTCACCTCGAATAACATGGTGAATATCAATACCGATGGATATTCCAAACAAAAAGCTTCCATCACAAGCAATGGAGAAGGCGCAGGCGTTCGTGCAGGTGTGATCAAGCGTATCACAGATGAAAAATTGGTCAGCGATATTCAAAGTGCAACTGCCGATGCTGGCCAATATGAAGCTAAAGCCAGGTACTTAAATCGGATGGATAGTCTTTTGGGCAATCCCAATGGCGAAACGGCCTTTACAAAAAGACTCACCAAACTCACAACTGCCATACAAGCCGTCTCCACAAGCCCCCTAGACTCTGCCCTGCACCGAAAAGTTGTCAATGCAGCTATGGATTTTGCAACGAGCATGAACAGTGTTGCCAACGGCCTCCAAAGCATTCGTTCTCAAGTCGATCAAGAAATTTCCGATAGCGTGAATATCATCAATCAAGAACTGGCCAATATCGCGGACTTAAATCAAAAAATCGTAAATGGTAACGGCACTGGCCAATCTGTTGCGTATTTTGAAGATCAAAGAGATCAGTCAGTTGGTAAAATTGGGGATTTGATCGGCGTTAAAACATACATGCAAGAAAATGGAAACATGGCCGTTTTTATGAACAATGGCAGCCCCTTATTTAATCAGTTCCCCCATACCGTAAGGTACACACCAGCCGTCTCCATGGATCCAAGTGTCAGTTATCCAAGTTCTGGAATTTCAGGAATTATGTTGTCAGGAACCGATATTACCGCGCAAATTATCACAGGAAAAGTGAAAGGATTGATTGATCTGCGGGATACAATCTTGCCCAATCATCAAGCCGAACTTGATTCTTTAACGCAAACCATGTGCACGCAAGTGAACGCGGTTCATAATCAAGGAACCGGGTTCCCACCTCCATCACAGCTCAGTGGGACCAAAGTTGTAAATCAAAACGCTGATTTAACAGGGACAGGAACAGGAAGCGTGCGTATCGCATTTTTAGATAACTTAGGAAAATTTTCCGCGCCGCCTATAGATATTGATTTAACACAATTTACCTTGGGCGGAGATAGTTCTGGTGGAATAGCAGTCTTTCATGGACCTCCAAATCCCCCTCCTACTGTCACAACATTAATCTCACTCATCAATACAAGTGCAAATCGTACTGTGGCAAGCTTAAATTCTTCGGGAGCGCTGGTTCTAAGTGGAGGGACTTCAAACATTTCAATTACGTCCTTAAGCGGCCCTGCGGAGATTTCTGGAATCGGTTTTTCTGCTTATTTTGGATTGAATGATTTTTTTGTCGCCCCCCCTACAACGCCATCAACGCCCAATGTTGGAATGGCAAATACGTTATCCGTCAGAGCAGATATTGTCCAAAATCCAGAATATCTGGCATGCGGAAGCGGAAATACAATTTCCGGAATGGACGTGAGCGTTCCTCCCAATACAGGAGAGCCGGTCAATCAAATTGGAATCTCAAAATCGAAAAATGATATCGCCCTTTCCCTTTTAAACACATTGACTCAAAATAGCAC
>CAIYWZ010000061.1 GCA_903930075.1 uncultured Alphaproteobacteria bacterium
CCGTAACCTTGCATAAAGATCTCGTATCGTTTTATCCCGTCTGTCCATCAGCTTAAAACCTCACATTGAACTATGAATTTACTCTATCGTAGTTTCCGTGGAGATTTCAATATATTTCTTTATGGTACCTGGGGAGTTACGAAAAAAAACTGTTACTCAATCCCCGCCATGGATTAAATTTGGATTCTCCCGGGTACCAAATCAAGATTCAAGACCACATCGCCTCGCTTTTGGGCATTTCCCACGCGCAAATCACAAACACCATTGAGATCTTTTTTGGTGGAAACCAAAGTCTTGATTTCCAAAAAGATAACTTTCCCTATCCCATCAAAATTAAAGGGCAGGACTTTCCTTGGAATCTGGATTCTCTTTACGTGGTCAATCAAAAGGGAAAGAAAATTTCTATCGGGACATTGGGAAGGTTAGAACAAACCAGTTTCCCCCATAAAATCGAACATCATAATCAGATGCGCTCTGCAAAGTTTACAGTCAACTTAAACCCCGGCGACGCCTTTGAAACAGCATCAGAACTTTTACAACAAGAAGCAGGAAACACATTTCCCGAAGGATTCAAACTCGAGTTTTCAGGGGCTGCAAAAATGCAAGCTAAATTAACCAATATTATTTTCTTTCTCATCGGTCTATCTCTGCTGTTCATTTACGCAATATTGTCCATGCAATTTGAAAGTTTCCTCTCTCCACTGATTGTTTTAATGACCGTTCCCTTCGCTGGATTTGGAGCCTTATTAACACTCATCATTTTTGGAGAATCTTTTAATATCTACACCCTCATCGGCCTGATTACGTTGATTGGTTTGATCAGTAAACACGGCATTCTCATCGTTGAATTTGCAAACAATCTCCGCAAAGAATTTCCACCCGAAGAAGCCGTCAAAAAAGCCTCTGCACTGCGCCTGAGACCCATTTTAATGACCACAGCCGCCATGGTTTTTGGATCCGTTCCATTGATTCTGTCAACTGGCGCAGGATCCGAAGCCAGAAAAATCATTGGCCTGACCATCGTCGGGGGCTTAAGCTTTGGAACAATCTTTACAATTTTCCTTCTGCCAACGATTTATGTATTTTTAAACAAAATCCCAAAATTTAATCAACAATGAGACCCAATAATTTCCCATGTTTCACATCCTGAAACCTCATCTTTATAAGGCTGCCAACGTTGATATCTTGGGAAATATTTTCTAAACACACGGGCGCATAATGCTCTGTATGCCCTTTTTGACCGCGTTCGACCAGAACGATGGATTCTTGGCCGATTTGGGTTCCCAGAAAAGCATCAAGTTGTTTTTCCCCGAGGTTGCGTAAAATCTTGGCGCGTTCTTTGATGGTTTCTTTTTTCACCTGGGGCATTCTTGCAGCAGGGGTTCCAGGGCGGGGGGAATAGGGGAAAATATGGAGATAGGTGATGTTGCATTCTTTGACCAAACGCACTGTGTTTTCGAAGGCCTCATCAGTTTCTGTGGGAAATCCGGCAATAATGTCTGCGCCAAAGGTGGCATCTGGGCGAAGGTCCCGCACTTTTTGGCAAAATTCGATGACATCTGCGCGCAAATGACGGCGTTTCATGCGCTTGAGAATCAAATCGTCTCCTGCTTGAAGACTGATATGGAAATGGGGCATGAGTCTTGGTTCTGTTTTGATCAAATACAAAATATCATCGTCAACTTCCGCCGGATCAAGGGAGGAAAGGCGCAGGCGTTTAAGGTCCGGGACCAGGGCTAAATAACGTTTGAGCATTTGACCAAGGGTGGGCGTTCCTGGCAAATCTTCCCCATAACTGGTCAGATCCACGCCGGTTAACACAATTTCATTATACCCTTGAGCCACAAATTTTCTTGAAACATCAACGATTTCGCCCAAAGGAACACTTCTACTATTTCCCCGCCCAAAGGGGATAATACAAAAGGTGCAGCGGTGATTACAGCCCATTTGAATCTCAAGAAAGGCCCTTGATTTTTCATCAAATCCGGAGACAAAATGGAGAGATGTTTCTTTAACCGACATAATATCGTTCACGCGCACCTTGATTTTTTCTTCAAAGGAATAAAACTGTTTTTTCAGTTTTTCCTCATTTCCCAAAACAAGATCCACCTCATCCATATTTTCATAAACCTTGGGGCTCGTTTGAGCCGAGCATCCGGTGACGATAATCTTAATATCGGGATTTTCTTTGCGCATTTTGCGAATGGCTTGACGGGCCTGCCGCTCCGCCTCAGACGTGACCGCGCAGGTATTAAAAACGACAACATCACCTTCCACATCTTGAATCATATCACGAATGACTTCAGATTCATACGTATTCAAGCGACAACCAAAAGAGACAACTGACTTTTCCATAATTCTTTTCTCATAACAAAAAATAACCATTCACAACAGTTGCCCCCCGACGAGCCGTCATCCTCGCAAAGCCCACAGGGCTTTTCGGGGATCTCACTTGTGCCCAACAATTTACTGTCTTGCGCCAGGAGAGAAAGGGAGATCTCCAAAACTAAAGCTTTGAAGATGACCGGAACGGGAAGGCATCAATTTAATGAATAACTACAAATAAAAATTGACTTTATACCTGCGCACTCTATATAGTTTTTTAATAAATCTCAAGTAATTATTAGAAAAATGATTTTAGGACACGATAAGCAGATTCAATTTTTTCAAGAACGGTTCAAATCCAGATTCTTTCACCATGCCTGGATTTTGAAAGGGCCAAGAGGTGTGGGGAAATTTACCTGCGCGCTCCATTTTGCCCGCGACATTTTAAAAGATGAAAATATATACGCAAATCTTAAAATCATCGCGGCTCAGGATGAGAAAAGCATCTCCGTTGAGGATGTTCGAAATTCTTTGGATTTCCTCACTCAAACAACAATTGAGGGCGGATGGAAGATCCTGGTTATTGATTCAATTGGATCTTTGAACAGACATTCCCAAAATACGATTTTAAAATCTTTGGAAGAACCCCGCCCCAAAACCTTATTTTTACTCATTCTTCAAAATGGAGAAAAAATTCTGCCCACAATTTCCTCAAGGTGCATTCCGTTAAATTTTAGTGGCATCGAAGAAAGATTGATATCCAAATATATTCAGGATAAACACGAAAATCTTGAGACTTCAAAGAGTTATGCCGAGCTTTCGGGTGGATCCATCGGAAGGCTTGAAACTTTAATTTCCAAAGACGGCGTCAAACTCTATGAAACAATGGTCTTGCACATGATTTCAGGCAAAATATCCAGTCTTTCAGGGCTTGCCTCCAAGCATACCCCACTTTTTTTAAGCGAAATGATCACAACGATTTATCACCGCAGTATTCTTTTTCAAGGGAACCAGAACCCTTATCCCATCTATGAGACAGAAGCACGTGATCTAAAATCCTTGATGAACATGATGGATTGGCGAAAAGTGGGGGATCTTTTTACCCGCCTTCACAGGGCAGAACTTTTACACCTTGAACCTTCCAGCTTATTTCTCGTATGAAAAAAATCGTCTTATTTCTCATCTTTCTCTCATGTCTTGGCGCCGTTTATCAATTTATTTGTGAGCAAAACAGATACCCTGCCCCTGGAAAAATGGTCGATATGGGAGGATATAAATTCCATATCAAAATTGCAGGGGAAGAGCATATAAATGGACCAACCGTTGTATTAGAAATGGGCGGAGGCGGAAGCTGTCTTCATTGGTCACTTGTTCAGCCAGAAATTGCAAAGTTCGCACGGGTCGTCAGTTACGATCGAGGTGGATATGGATGGAGCGATGCGAGCCCCAAAATACGCACCAGCGAAAATATCGCCCAGGAACTTTATGAAGTGTTACAAAGGGCCGGAATCAAAGGTCCATATATCTTGGTTGGCCATTCTTTTGGAGGCATGGCTGTGCGTTTGTTTGCCAAAAAACACCCAAAAGATGTTACCGGAATCGTTTTAGTTGATGCTGTCCACGAAAATCAACCGGGAATTTTTCCTCCATCTGCAAATTGGATACTCAAAAGTTTGGAATATCCCCTTTCCCATTCTATGATCAAAGCCGCAAATTTTTTAGGGGTTCTTCGAATTTTCAAAGTTCTAGAACGCCCCAATAATTTTTCAAAAGAAACATACCGTCAAATGACATCAAATTTTTACACCTCAAAATTTATCACTGCAGCTTTAGAAGAATACGAATATTTTCGCAAAAGTCAGCAACAGATCAAAGAATCTGGAAATTTAGGGGATATCCCCCTGATCGTTCTATCCGCTGGAAAACGCCGTGTCCCCATAGAATTCTGGGAGAAGTGGCAAGCATTTCAAAAAGATTTGACCCAAAAATCAACCCGCAGCAAACAAATCATCGCCCCAAACAGCGGCCATAAAATGAACCAAGAAGCGCCTGAAGTCATCACCCAGGCCGTGAAAGAATTATTCCCCTTCTAATTCCTGCAAAAGGCTTTCAATCGAACCTTTGGGCTCTTCCGTATTTAAACGTTGGACGATGTCTTTAAAAATAACCGCAGGCCCCTGCCCTCCTGTTGCTTCCTTCATGGGAGAGCCGTTGTCGTTCCCAAGCCACACACCGATCACGTAATCATTTGTATAGCCGATGAACCAGGCATCTTTATGGTTTTGCGTGGTGCCTGTTTTTCCTGCAATACTTATCCCCGGAATGCCTGCTTTTCTGCCTGTTCCGCTTTGAACAACCTCTGTGAGCAATTCGTGCATTTGCCCTGCAACTTGCGTGTTTAAAACTTGTAAAGGGGTTTCTGTTTGTTGTTGATGAAGAAGTTCTGCTTTGCGATTTGTGATGGAGAGAATGCCAAAAGGCTTCATTTCCTGGCCCATATTTGAAACTGTTCCGTAGGCGGATGTCAGCTCCAGCAGCGTGTTATCACAAGAACCCAGTGCTATGGATAAATTGGCGGGAATATTTGAGGTAATTCCCAAACGCCTTGCCATTTTAATCACGGTTTGCGGCCCAAGTTGATCGCATAAATCAACGGCAACAGTATTGAGGGATTTTGCAAAGGCGGTGCTCAAGGAAACCATTCCTAAATATTTGTTTCCATAATTGCGGGGAGACCATTTTTTACCATAGGTTCTGCGTTTATCTTCAACCAAAGAAGAAAGCTCAAATCCATTTTCAAGGGCCGCCAAATAAACAAAGAGTTTGAAGGCAGAACCCGATTGACGCTGAGCTTGCGTGACCCGGTTAAAGGGGCTGTTGCGATAACTAGCCCCCCCAACCATGGCTTTTACAGCCCCATATTTATCCATCACCAAAATAGCCCCTTGGGAGGCTTTTGCGGCATTATTTTTAAGATAATTTTTTAAAGCTGTATCTGCTTGCTTTTGAATGTAGATATCCATGGTTGTTGTAATCGTCATATCATCATTCATAATCCCCACAAGATCAGGAACCGTATCCAAGACCCAATCAAAGAAATATCCAACAGAGCTTCCACTGTGTTCAAGCGCTGGGAAATTGGGGTCAGGTTGCATCTTTACCTGTTCATCGATAAAACCCCCGGCAACCATGGCGCCCAGAACAACGCGGGCACGCTTTATCGCCAGTTCAGGATTGTGATGGGGGGAGTATTTTGAAGGGGCTTTTAAAAGACCCGCAAGAACAGCCCCTTCCATCAGCGTTAATTTTCTGGCGGATTTTCCAAAGTATTTTTGAGCCGCCGCGTCAATCCCCAATGTCCCCGAACCAAAATAAGATCGATTCAGATACATCATGAGGATTTCATCTTTAGAAAAATTCCGCTCAAGCCAAAGGGAGAGAAGAACTTCCTGAACTTTACGTTTCATACTCCGATTTGAATGGTCAAACCGCTCCGTTGAAATCAAAAAGTTTTTCGCAAGTTGCTGAGTGAGTGTGCTGGCCCCCTGGAGGGAATTTTTCTCTATAATATTTGAATAAAGCGCGCGCAACACTCCAAAAACATCAATACCAAAATGACTATAAAATCGCCTATCTTCAATGGCCAAGAATGCTTGAACCACATGGGGCGGAAGGTCTTTAGGACTGAGCATTTCTCCGCACATATCCCCGTAAGATGTGATGACCTCACCCTGGTCATTTTGAAAAATAACCGCGGGACGTCTACCTGTTTTTTTAATCTCGTCAATGCTGGGAAGACTCAAAGCAATAACGAATAAAACGCCAGAACATATCACACCTAAAGAAAGAAAGATTATAAAAAGAATCTTCCAAATCTTCCAGGTCTTTTTAGATTTTTTTTTACGCATCGAGATAGGATACATTCAAGGCATTGTTTTGAATAAACGCCCGTCTCGGTTCCACAACATCGCCCATCAGCGTTGAGAAAATTTCCTCTGCTTGGTCAATATGTGTGAGCTTTACCTGCAAAAGTGTGCGAGCATTAACATCCAAAGTTGTTTCCCAAAGCTGATCCGGGTTCATCTCTCCAAGACCTTTATACCGCTGCATAGAAACACCATGCTTGCCAATTTCAAGGATGGTTTCTAAAAGCATGGAAGGCCCTGTCAGAGGGATGGACGTTTCTTTATTTTGCAAAGTCGGATTGTTTTTAAAAAGCTCACTAAAGATTTCATAAAAACCATTAAATCCTTGAATCTCAGCAGGTGAGATTAGAGATAAATGGATCATATGCTCTTCCTTAACACCCTGGCGCATGCGGCTGGCTGAAATACCATCGCCAGACACGCAAACACTCCAACCTTTACCTAAAGTGGTTTCAAGGGAATTTAAACGGGTCTCTAATTTGCCAGCTCTTGTTTCAAGTGAAATATTTTCACCCAAAGCTCCAGCTAAGAAGGCTTGTTCAGTGATACCAACATCTCCGATTCTTTTGGCGACTTTTTTGATTAACTGATTCAGCTTTGTAGAGGAGATCAAAACAGCCCTTAAATCTTCCCCGCGCATAACCGTATTTTGATCTTGTAAAATGGCTTCCTTCAAAGCATTGTCCATCAAATACGCCTCCATCATCGATTCATTTTTAAGATAAATCTCAGAATTTCCCTTTTTCACCTTAAATAAAGGAGGCTGGGCAATATAGAGATATCCGCGTTCAATCAGCTGGGGCATTTGACGGTAAAAGAAAGTTAACAGCAGCGTTCTAATGTGACTTCCGTCCACGTCCGCGTCGGTCATAATGATGATTTTATGATAACGTGTTTTTTCAATATTAAATTCTTCCCGCCCAATTCCAGTTCCAAGAGCCGTAATCAGCGTTCCAATTTCCGCGTTCGAGAGCATTTTATCAAACCTTGCCCGCTCAACGTTGAGAATTTTTCCCTTTAAAGGCAAAATCGCTTGAAAAACCCGGTTTCTTCCTTGTTTTGCCGATCCACCCGCCGAATCTCCCTCAACAAGGAAAAGTTCGCTTAAAGCGGGGTCTTTTTCCTGACAATCCGCCAGTTTTCCAGGCAAAGAAGCCATATCTAAAACACCTTTTCTACGGGTCAGTTCCCTTGCTTTACGGGCAGCTTCCCTTGCGGTTGCCGCTTCAATCACCTTTGCCGCAATCTTTTTCGCCTCACCTGGATTTTCTTCCAGCCACTGATCCAGTTTATCCGCCACCACTTGCTCAACCACAGGACGCACCTCTGAGGAAACAAGTTTATCTTTGGTTTGCGACGAAAATTTTGGATCGGGAACTTTGACGGATAAAACGCAGGTTAAACCTTCCCGGGCATCGTCTCCCGTGATATTGATTTTTTCTTTTTTCGCATGATTTAAAACATAAGCCGTCACAGTCCGGGTCAGCGCGGATCTAAATCCTGCAAGGTGCGTTCCTCCGTCCCTTTGGGGAATATTGTTGGTAAAACACAGCATATTTTCATGGTAACTATCCGTCCATTCAAGGGCAGCTTCGACCACAATACCTTCTTTTTCACCCATCATAAAAAGTGTTGGGCTATGAAGCGCTGATTTCCCGCGATTTAAGTATTGCACGAACGCGCAAACGCCGCCTTCATAATGCAGATCAATCTCATACGTTTCAATTTCGCGCAAATCTCTAAAAATCAAATGAACGCCCGAATTCAAAAAGGCAAGCTCCCGGAAACGATGTTCCAGCGTCGCCCGGTCAAATTCAACGGAGGTAAATGTTTCTGTGGAAGGTAAAAACGTCACCGTTGTTCCTTTTTTATCCCCACACGCGCCTAATTTTTGTAAAGGCTCGATGGCAACACCGTGGGCAAAAGAAATTTTATGCTCAAATCCATGTTTATAAATCACCAAGTCCAATTTTGAAGACAAGGCATTGACCACGGAAACACCCACACCATGGAGCCCTCCAGAAACTTTATAAGAATCTTGGTCAAATTTCCCCCCTGCATGGAGCTGAGTCATGATCACTTCAGCCGCGGAAATGCCTTCTTCCACGTGAATATCCACAGGGATTCCTCTGCCATTATCCGTCACCGT
Source organism: uncultured Alphaproteobacteria bacterium (assembly GCA_903930075.1). Taxonomy (GTDB): domain Bacteria; phylum Pseudomonadota; class Alphaproteobacteria; order CAIYWZ01; family CAIYWZ01; genus CAIYWZ01. Next base: position 8,401 of record CAIYWZ010000061.1, read on the forward strand.
CACAGAACCGTCAGCGTTAAGAGTAATCGTGACCAAATCACAATGCCCCGCAAGCGCTTCATCGATGGCATTATCCACAACCTCATACACCATATGATGCAATCCAGAACCATCATCGGTATCCCCAATATACATCCCCGGACGTTTACGCACAGCATCCAGGCCCTTCAAAACCTTAATCGAATGCGCACCATATTCTAAAGGTTCAACGTCAGCAGCCAGAGGTAATGTCATAATTCTTTTCATCCTTCTTTAATGTTAATTAATCTTAAAGAATTATAACAGATTTGAAAGAAAATATACAGCTAAATTCTTTTATTGGCCAGCGATTCTCATTTTAATTTTGCCCCCAGATATCCACAAAGGTATGACAAGATTTTGGTGATGAGTTAGACAATCTCGACAACTCATTAATTTTTAGCTCCGGCATTTTCTAAAAGTTTTACAATTTCGAAGTGTCCCTGTGATCTTGCGATCTTAAGAGGAGTTTCTCCATTATTATAAGCCTTATTGATATCAATCCCGGGAACACCCAGCAAAGCTTTTACAATCTCTAAGTGTCCTTTGAATGCCGCAACCAAAAGAGGAAATGCTTCATTCTTGTCTGCCTGATTGATATCTGCGCCTTTTTCGATCAAAAGTTTTACGACCTCTAAATGTCCCTCTTGGGCGGCCATAAAAAGAGAGGTTGCTCCGTTTGTCGCGGCTTGATTGATATCCGCGCCTTTTTCAAGCAAAAGTTTGACCACCTCTAACTGCCCTTTTTGTGCAGCCATAATAAGAGGGGATGCTCCATCTGCCCTTTTCTGATTGATATTCGCTCCTTTTTCGAGCAAAAGTTTGACCACCTCTAAATGCTTATTTTGTAAGGCAATAAAAAGAGGGGTGAATCCGTCAGGCATTGTTTGATTGACGACGGCTCCTTTTTCAAGCAGAGTTTTCACAATGACCAAATGACCTTCTTGCGCAGCGATATGAAGAGGCGTTGCTCCATCTTTTTGTACCCGATTGATATCCGCGCCCTTTTCGAGCAAAAGCCTTACCACCTCTACATGTCCCTTATATACTGCACTATAAAGCGGCGTTACTTTGTCAATATCTATTTGATTGATGTCTGGTTGTTTTTCAAGCAAAGCTTTTACAATCACCAAATTCCCTGCTTGTGCGGCAATAAAAAGAGGACTTGTTCTATCTGTTGGCCTTACCTGATTTATATCCGCGCCTTTTTCAAGTAAAAGTTTTACCACCTCTACATGTCCATTCTGAACTGCAACAAAAAAAGCTGTAACTCCTTCTTTGTCTACTTGGTGGAAGTCTGCTCCTTTTTCAAGTAAAGCTCTCACCACCTCTAAATATCCTTCATGTGCTGCTATAAAAAGAGGCGTTGCACCCGTAAAAGCTCTTTGATTCATAAGGGCTCCTTTTTCAAGCAAAACTTTTACCACCTCTAGATTCCCTTCCTGTGCGGCCATAAAAAGAGGCGTTGCCCCATCTTTTGGTGTTGCCTGGTTAATATCCGCTCCTTTTTCAAGTAAGGCTTTCACGATGTCCACATTCCTCTTATATGAAGCAATCAAAAGAGCTGCTGATCCATCTGCTCTTTCTTGGTTCACGTTCGCTCCTTTTTCAAGCAAAGCTTGCACAATAGCCAAATGACCTTGTTGTGCAGCTACCAAAAGAGGAGTTGATCCATCCTTAGCTGCGTGATTGATGTTTGCACCGTTTTCAATCAAAAACTGCGCAACCTCTAAATGCCCATGTTGTATAGCCAGTGAAAGAGGAGTGGATCCATCATTCTTCATTGCTTGATTAATGTCTACTTTTTTTTCAAGGAAAATTTTCACTAATTCTAAATATCCTTCCTGTGCCACCATAAAAAACGGTGTTGTTCCATTTTTTATTGCCTGATTGATATTTGCACCTTTTTCAAGCAAAAGCTTCACTACACTTGCATGTTCATTTTGCGCAGCCATAAAAAGCGGCGTTGCTCCATACCTATCGTCTGCCTGATTCACATCTGCTCCTTTTTCGAGCAAAATCTTGACTACCTCTAACTCTCCTTTTTCCGCAGCTACCAAAAGAAGAGTCGCGCCATTGGCCATTGCCTGATTCACATCCCTTAAATTTGAGATCAAAGACCTAACTTCTTGTGTATTTCCATTTTCTATGGCACGCACAAGAGATTCTTGGATTTCATTTTTTGGGTGTAAGTAACCTTTGAAAAAAAAGATAAGGCAAGCACCGATGAACAAGAAAATTAAAAGAGCAAAGATAATTTTATTCATGGGCATAAACTCCAGTTTCAGATTGAAATATTTCCAAAAAATATCACGCGATTTCAAAGAAGTCAAACAAAAATTGGAATATGTAACTTTGTACCCATAAAAGTAGCTTTAAGAATATGTTTGAATTTTAACATGTTTAACCTTGAAAAAAGGGAAGCTTAAAATAACCTCCCCTTCCCCAAAATTATTTATCTGTCATATAAAGACGTGAAATGTTTTGATGTATTTCCTAAATACAATTGGCGAGGTCTGCCGATGCGTTGTTTTGGATCGCTGATCATCTCTCTCCAATGGGCCACCCAGCCCACTGTTCTGGCAACGGCGAAAAGAACGGTGAACATGGTCACCGGGATGCCCATGGCGCGTAGAACAATACCGGAATAAAAATCCACATTGGGGTAGAGTTTTCTTTCCACAAAGTAAGGATCATCCAAAGCAATTTGTTCTAATTCTATAGCAAGTTGCAATAAAGGATCATCCTCGATGCCAAGCTCAGTCAAAACTTCATAGCAAATCTGGCGCATAATGGCGGCTCTTGGGTCATAATTTTTATATACGCGGTGTCCAAATCCCATCAAACGGAAACTATCATTTTTATCTTTAGCCCTTGCTATAAATTCAGGAATGCGATCCTTGGAGCCAATCATATGCAACATTTTCAAAACTTCTTCATTGGCTCCTCCATGAGCTGGTCCCCAAAGGGCTGTAATTCCGGAAGAGATGCATGCAAAAGGATTTGCGCCGCTGGATCCAGCTAAACGCACGGTTGAGGTAGACGCATTTTGTTCGTGATCCGCGTGCAAGATCATAATTTTTTCAAGAGCATCTACGAGTACTTTATTTGCTTTATAAGGCTCGCTTGGTAAACTAAACATCATAGAAAGAAAATTCTCTACATAGCTTAAATCGTTTCTTGGATAAACCATGGGCCTTCCAATAGAATAAGTATACGCCATTGCTGCAATATTTGGCATTTTTGCAATCAAACGATAGGACGCAAGCTCTCTTTGTTTGTGGTCATAAATATCGACACTGTCATGATAAAACGCAGATAATGCGCCGACCACGCCCACCATAATCGCCATTGGATGGGCATCTCGCCTAAATCCTTGATAAAAGTGAATCAATTGTTCATGAACCAAAGAATGGTGAACAATATGCGTATCAAATTCTTTTTTTTGATCAAGATTAGGGAGTTCTCCATTGAGCAAAAGATAGGCAACTTCTAAAAATGAGCAATTTTCCGCCAATTCCTGAATCGGATATCCCCGGTACATCAGAACACTCAGCTCACCATCAATAAACGTGATCTTCGAATCACAACTTGCCGTTGACGTAAATCCAGGATCATAGGTGAATAATCCAGTTTGTTCATAGAGTTTGCGTATGTCCAAAACATTGGGCCCACATTTTCCTTCCAGAATAGGAAGCTCGTACGTTTTATCTCCAATAATCAATTGTGCCATTTTATGTATCCTTATTTATTTTTAGCTTTTAAAGCCCATCTTTTGCAATATAATAAGAAATAGTTAACAAATCGTAACTCCCCAGGTACCATAAAGAAATATATTGAAATCTCCACGGAAACTACGATAGAGTAAATTCATAGTTCAATGTGAGGTTTTAAGCTGATGGACAGAC
>CAIYWZ010000062.1 GCA_903930075.1 uncultured Alphaproteobacteria bacterium
CCCCTCAAGCAGATAGTTGTGCTCTTCATAAGCTTCCGCAAAAATCCCTCTGATATCACTGTAAGCCGTATCAAAATCATCGTATTTTACGTCTTTAAAGGTCAAGAAAATCACGGGGTATTTATTCTGATGCTTGGCACAAAATTCCGTGTGTTCCTTAATGTTCATCCCCCCAAAAAGATCCTTCCCTCCCATGTTGAGAAAGTGATAAAGCATGGACATATTGAGCGTTTTCCCGAATCTCCTGGGGCGGGTCACGAGAATGACTTTAGAACTATCTTCCATGATTTCATGAATGAATAAAGTTTTATCCACATATGTGAATTGATTCTGAATCACCTCTTTAAAATCACTGGTGCCGATGGGGAATTTGGGGGCGGGGAATTTGTGGGCTGTGGTCATGAATGCTTCTCCAGTTCAATTTATAATCTAGATTATGCCACAATGTTGCATACTTTTCAAGTGTTTTGATGCTTGGCACAAAATTCCACGTTCTTTTTAATCTTCGTCCCCCCAAAAGATTCTCCCCTCCCATGTTGAGAAAGTGATAAAGCATCGACATATTGAGCGTCTTCCCGAACCTCCTGGGTCTTGTGAGCAGAATAACCTTGGCTTTATTGTCCATGATCTCTTTGATAAAGGGCGTTTTATCAATCAGGACACACTTTTCTTTAATAACCTCTCTAAAATCACTGATTCCGATGTTGAACTGATGGGTGGTAAGGCAAGTTCATAGCAGGGCAGCTTTATTTTGGGTGGGACTTTGTGTAAAAACGCCTTCATCATGGATTTGACGAAGGCGTATGGGTGTTTTAGTCTTGAATCGAGATTCTTTAATTACTCATTATAAGGAATGCATCTTTTCGTTGACAAGGCGTAAGACACCTGTCAGGTTTTCTTTGAAATTTTCTGGTAGATTGCAGGATAATTTCTCCCAGTCTACACTTTTGTTATAGGGCTTATTGACACATTTTTCATAAAATTTGAGTTGTTCATTTGGACTTTTCTTTTGGACATCTTCCTCTTTTTCAGGGCTGTTGAGCAACTCTTGACAAGGCGTTGAGTCGTTGGCTTTGATCAGTTGTTGGCAGAGTTTTTGGTATTGTAAAACAATATTGTTTTCAACAGGGGGTGCAGAACGTTCCGGAATACCATATCCCTTGAAACTCATCCCCATCACCAAAGCCAACATCATTATTAAATTTTTCATCTATTTTCTCCTTATTCGTTCAATTTCATCCTCATTATTCTCCCAAAGAAAGATGAACAAATCGTTAATCGTGGGAAAATTATTTTACTCTCCTAGCGATATACGTAAGGGTCAACGCCAAGATCTGTCCCTTTGTCTAATCTCTGGCGTTTTTGGCGTGGTATATTTTCCTCTTCCATGGATTCTGGTGTGGTATGTGATGAGCTGAAGGCGCTTTGGGTCCTTTTCCCTGGGGATTCTTGCATCAGGAGGATTTGATGATAGTTGCATAAAAAATGACCCATGGATTTTTGCCGGCTTTTCAAAGCAATGTCCAAAGCCATTTCTCCGCTCTGTGTTTTCTGGTAAAACAACTGTGGATCTTTTTCTAACAGAAACTCTGCCGCTCTCTTTTTATGAAAGGGCTTTTGAAAGTAATCAAAAGCCATCATTCCCTGGTGCCCCAAAAACCCTTGCGCCCGAATCTTGATTCCGCTTAAAAGGATATGCAAAGCCGTTTCCCCAAGATTTGTTTTTTCATCCAAACGGGCCCCAAGGGTTAAAAGTAAGTCTATAATCTCTATATGTCCCCGCGCGGCCGCGTAATGGAGGGGGGTGAGTCCCTTTTTATCCCTGATGGATGTTTGATGTTCATTGTCTATCAACAGTTGAACAAGGGTGATTTCTCCCTTAAAACATGCCCAGTGAATGGGGAGTCTTCCTTCACAGTCCCCTGCAAACGCAAGAAAAGGTTTTTGGCAGAGCAACGCGCGGGCCTGTTCTGTTCTGTTGCCTCGGATATGATCGAAAAGGTCCTGGTCTAGGGCAGAACGCATGCCAGAGAAGACATCACTCCCTTCAAGGGGGCGAAAACAGGAAAATAGAATGTTCCATAGAATAAGCACCCATATTTTTTGAATATTCACGACTCTCATAACGGTTATAGCTCCTTAATCGTTGATTGCGTTTTAGAATAATGTATTGGGTTTTACTTTTTAAACAACACTTTTTTTTGCATGTTTGTCATGTTCGCCATCCTGGGGACCAGAGCGTTTTTCTCCTGTCACATTTCTTGGCATCACGCAAGAGCTTTCTTGGCTGCTCTCCCGCAAACGTTTCTTTAAAAACGCGGCCATTGATGTTTGCTTATTTTTTACAGCAAAATCTAACCCCGTGGCTCCAAGATCTGTTGTCTCATGAAGCATTCCAGGTTTTTTTGTCAAGAAAAACTCCACTGCGTTCATTCGGCCCAAAATGCAGGCAAAATGGAAAGCTGTTGCTCCATCATATGTTCGGGCATCCAAATGCGCCCCAGCGTCTAAAAGAAATTTCATGATCTCTACATGGCCACCAGAAGCTGCGGCATGAAGAGGTGTGATTCCGCGTAAACCTCGAATAGATGTTTGATCAGGGTTTTTGCTTATTAAAGCCCGAACAACGACTATATTTCCACCAGAACAAACCCGGTGAATGGGGAGGAGTCCGTTTTGATCTGGAACATCCAAAGGCACAATACCTTTATTGATCAGCGCAATGGCCAAATCGGTTTTATTTTTTTTAAGATGATCAAATAATGTTTCTACATAAATATTGTGTTTTTCTTGATATTGAGAAGTATCTAAGGCTTGATTTGAAACAGGCAAGAAACTGGTGGGCAGGCTCAAAGACAACAACACATTGGCGATATCAAGATCGAATGGCTCTCTCATTCTTTGATTTATATTCTCCTTCACGCAAGACGTTCCCAAAGACGTTTCTTCCTGCGTTAAATCGATCACCTTACTACTGGCCAACAAAGGCAGGGATAATAAAAGTGCGCAGATGAGTGTGGTGTTTCTCATGTTCATTTTCTTCTATTTCTTTGACGCAGGGCCGTTATTCTGGGACGCAGAGCGTTTTACTCCGGTGATATTTTGCGCAGGTTCGTCGCGCAAAAGCTCTCCAATAGACTTCCACAGGGCTTCATTCTTTGCAATTTCAGGAAGACTCATACGTGTCATTAAAAACTCAACCATCGGTTTTTTCTTAAGCGCGACCGCTGCATGTAACCCCGTTCCTCCATAATTTGTTTTCTCATCCAATTGGACACCCAAGTCTAAAAGGGATTGCATAATAGAGATATGGCCGCCAGCAGCTGCGCAATGAAGAGGAGTGATTCCTGATTCGCTGCTACTCTTGATTGATTTTTGACCCGGGTTTTTGTTAAGTAAAACATTGAAAAGCCTCATATTTCCACGAAAACAAGCCCTGTGAATGGGGAGGTTTCCATGCTCATCTGAAACATTCAAAGGAACAACTCCTTGATCGATCAGCTCAATGGCCTCATCTGTTCTATTGTTTTGAATATGCTCAAATAAGGTTGTAAGATTCTCCGGAGAATTCTCCGGAATCTGCGCAATGGTTAACCTTTCCGTTTCGGGCAGGTTCAAAGACAGCAACGCGCAGACGGCGGAGTTATCTGAAGGGTGGATCAGGTCATCTTTACCATTGGCCAACAAAGGCAGGGATAATAAAAGTGCGC
>CAIYWZ010000063.1 GCA_903930075.1 uncultured Alphaproteobacteria bacterium
CCTTTATGCAGAGGAACAAGCAGCCGGGCTTTGAAAATGATGTTAATGCCATTTTTCAATGAACGCAGTATCCCTTTTCACATGGTGATTTCAGCCCGGGAACACTATCTTGCGAAACCCTCCAGCGTTAACGCACATGATCAAAACATCATTGATGTCTTAAACGATCATGGGGATATTACTCTTTGTAGAGTCTGCGTGTAAGAAGAAACAGGCTCTTGCCCATATGAGTAGAGTGATATCATAAACCATTCTACCTCATCAGAAACAACCTTTTGCCCCCCTTTCCCAAAAGATTCCATGTCCTATGACTTTTTTGATTTTTTCCCTTGCTTTTTATTTTTTAAAGGAGATAGAGTAAAATGTAAGTTTATTTTAAATAAGGAGACCCCTTTCATGAAAACTCTATTTTTCTTATGTTTAATTAGATGTTTAATACCAGAGCAAGCCTGTTTTGCATCCGGGATGATAGCTTTACCGGAAGATTTAATCCTCAAACGCGATTCCCAAATGATTTGGGATGACCCGACGGAAGAGGAACCCGACATTCCTTCGGAAATGGAAAAAAAAGATATGTTTGCCAAAGATTTTATTCAAAGTCTTGAAGAAGAAGCAGATACCAAACCTGTGATTCAGGAAGTCCATTTAACATCATGTTATATAGGAGATGAGAGATTCGAGAAAGTTTACAATCAAATTTTAGCAAAAGAATGTATCCAAAACCATGTCAAACTGGTTGAGCTGTCTTTTATCTCTCTTCTTCCAGATGACAAATCTTTAGAAATTTTTGCAAAAGTATTGGCTTTACCTCAGCTACGTATTTTAAAAATAGATGGCATAGGAAATGCTCCACAGTCTATGAAAAGGCTAGCACAACTACTTAAAAAATGCCAAAAGGAGGAAGATGTTCTAGAAAAAATGGGGAAAATTATTTTCGACGACGAAGATTTTATCATTGCTAATCAAAAAGCCATTTTAGCCCCCCACAACAAAAAATTAATCGAGTGTGTTCAGAAACATTTTAGACCTTATCACGTCCTCGTAGATGAAGGTTATTTGCCCAAAAATTGGATCCAACTTCATGAAGAATTTTATGGTCTGCCCATAACGCGTTCAGAAGAGCGCCTATCGCTCACATCTTCGGAGACGCGTTCGCAATCGCCTCATAGCCCTGAGTTGAGCGATTAAACGATTATGCTGATCAAGAATTTAACAAGGGTCTTCTTTGCCTTTTTGTGCAGCCTCAATTCCGTTTTTGCATCCCAAAGCGATGGGGCACCCCTGGGACCACTGCAGGAACATCACCTTCAATTGGAGGAAATTGACCTCAAAGCTTACGTAGAATCTATGGCCAGAGACGAAAAAATTTTCACCGAGCTTTTGGCATCAACATGTGATAGGACATTAGACCCTAATAATCAGAAGAGCGCCCCTATCCGGAATACTAGTTTGGCAAGTTTTTTCATCGTTTACCAAAATGGCAGTCAAGAAGCCGTTCCTTTTGCTCAAACAGGTCAAAAAATAGCTTTTGAAAGCGGAAAATATTCACTATTGAAGGATCATCAAGACAGAATTAGAGGGACAGCTTCGGGCCGTCCCACCTTGCAGAGAAGGTGCACAGAGCTTTCGAAACATCATTTTGCAAAATATATGGAAATTGATGGGGATAAGGCCGATGATACGCTCATCAGAGCTTTAAATCATTTTAGGTATTTTTGGAATCCAGAGTACCAAGACATAGCATTAGATGAACATGAAAAACGATTTTATGAGTCTGGTAAACATCCAGAAAATATTAGAAAATTTGAAACCTTAAGGAATGAAATAGGCGTTTTTAAATCTTACACTCAAGAAGAAGACCAATCTCATGTTTACGGGGAAAATTCTATTCTAATCAGTGATCGTGATGGGGATATTTATCAATTACTTAAAAACATGAAACGGCTCGGATCTAAAGACAGTAAAAAAGAAGCTCTTTCAATTCTTCAAAAAATTTCGATATCTCTTGATCATCCCTATGAGCACAATCCTCAATATGAGGAAGATGAAGAAAAATTTGAAGTTATTTCGGGTAAAATTTATGATATTTCAGACCACATAAGTCTGTTCAAAGAAACTCCTGAAGATGAAACAGTTAAACGTTCGATCCGTAAAATTCTCAAAGATTTAGAACCCTTTATAAAAGATGCCACCGCAAAAGCCAACAGCATTTTCACCCGCTATTGTAGCGAACAAAAGATCTTTCACCATCTCTCCAATAATGAATGGGATTGGAAAAGTTTAATCACACAA
>CAIYWZ010000064.1 GCA_903930075.1 uncultured Alphaproteobacteria bacterium
GTGTAATCGTTGCACTAAAATCATTAAACTTAATATCCTTGAATGTTAAAAAAATCACAGGGTATTTGTTTTGATGCGCCTTACAAAAATCCACATGCTCCTGAATCTTGAGCCCCTCAAAGAGATCCTCTCCCCCCATCCGTAAAAAATGCCCCAGCATGGACATGTTCATGGTTTTCCCAAATCTGCGCGGACGCGTCAGGAGAATGACTTTTGCCCCATCATTCATGATATCACGCACAAAAAGCGTTTTATCGATAAAGGTATAACCAAGCTTGATGAGTTCTTTAAAATCACTCACGCTGATGGGATAACGAGGTTCTTTGTGAATTTTTCCTGGGTAACTTTTTCCTTGCACCATTGCTGTTGTACCTTTGTTTTATACTCTTGTTGTTTTATACCATAACCCCTAAAAATAATCAAGATTTTCCGTCAGTTTCCAGGAATAAACTCACCCAAAAATCAACTCATCTCTTTAAAAATGTGATCACTTTATGTTTGATCAAAAAGTCGATCATCGCATCCAGTTCTTCTGTTGCGTCCGTATCAAGCTGAATTTTTCTTGCATATTGAATATTCACAGCGTATCCTTTGAAAAAGTTTTGATCACAATATCCGATGGAGTATACGATTTCCCTTCGCGTGTAGGGTGTCAAAAGATTGGTGGAATAACTCAATGCCAACTCTGAAATGGTCAAGGAGCCTTCGTCGGTATGAAATTCTTCTTTGAGCACCTCTAAATCTTGCATGCATTCAAGAGTTTTGAGGCGTTTATGGGTAGAAGAGATATGCCCCGCCTCCTCATTTTCAATTTTGACCGCAGGAAAAAGGATGATAGCTAAAAAACTTGACCAATCGTAAGGGTCTTTATCCGTTATGGGAATATATTGGAAATAAGGCTTTTGTATGCTCTCCTGGGACAACTTAAGAAACTTAAAACTCTCTGGGATAGAGATTTGAATATTTTTCTTGTCATTGAGTGGGATTCTATACGTATGAGGGAGATCCTGATTATTGGCTTGATCATCTGGGCGTATCGTTTGAGACAAATGAAAATGACGGTCATATTTGCCGCTTGAAACAAAAGATTCCGTCTGAAAAGGCAATGTGAGCGAGCAAAGTGATGCAAAAAGTAAAGAAGTCTGCATGTATTTTTTCCTTATATAAATAAACAAGACCCATTCATATCAGAATAAAAAGACGCGTCAAGGGGAAAGATTTAAAAAGACCCAATGATGGAGCCAAGTTTTTCTTTGAAATCTTTTGTGTTGAATTGGATGTTTGATAAAGGTTCATTTGATATTTTGTCTTGGCTTCCCCAGACGATGTGGGCCTCTTTTTTGAGCAGTTCTTCCAAAATTTGGATCAGGCCAATTTGGGTGGCAACGTACCCTTCACAGGGGCCAAACTCTTTGGGGTCTTTGATGAAGTCTAGAATTTTTGTTGTGATTTCATCGATATGAACATAACGACGCATGTGTTTCCCGTGTTTTTTCAAGTAAATCACTTCTCCGCTTGATATTTTATCGATAAAATCAAAAATATCACAGCGTTTGTGAGAATAGGGACCAAAAACATTTTCCACGTCGAGCGTGAAGATTTTAAACGTGGCATTTTGGCGGTAGGTTTCAAGGAATGCTTCGCGTGCAAGAAGGCTTGCTTCATATAAAGATCCGTCTTTTTCAAGACCCATTTGGGGTAAAATGATATGGCGGACCGCAAAATCTTTTAATATTTCCAGAAAATTGAGCGCCCCTGTGACATTATGGTACAAATACGAAAAGACATGGGGTTCTCCCTCCCCCCTACCTTGCCCTGCGAAATGAAAAACGGTGTCGATTTTGCGCAAAGAGAGGGATTTTTTAAGTAAAACATGGTCGGTTAAATCGCATTTGAGAAACCTGAACCCTGGAAAAGTGCCCAGGTGAGACAGGCGCATGTCTTTTAAATCTTCATCCGGGGACATCATGTGATCAACGCCCACAACTTCGAAGCCTTCCCGCAGGAACGAAAGTGCCACATGATAGCCAATAAACCCAGAAGAACCCGTAATAAAGATACTCAACGGTTGTATTCTTTCATAATCCGCGATTTATCCCGGCCCCAGTCTTTTTCTTTTTCCGCCGCGCGTTTATCATAATTTTTCTTCCCCTCGGCAAGGCCCAAATCAACCTTCACCCGTCCATCTTCATTGAAATAAATCGACAGCGGCACCAGGGTTTGGCCCTTTCTTGCAATGGCGGTTAATAGCTTGGAAAGTTCACGGCGTTTGACTAGCAGTTTGCGCGGGCGCTTGGGCTGGTGATTGAACTGATTGGCCTCGAGAAATTCGGGGATATTGGCGTTTAAAAGATAAAGCTCACCGTCAACTTCGCCAGCATACGCCTCCACAATGCTCGCCTGGCCCCGCCTTAAGGATTTGACTTCCGTTCCGGTTAAAACGATGCCGGCTTCAAGGTTGCTTAATATCGCGTAATTAAATCTTGCTTTGCGGTTTTGAGAGACGACTTGGACCTCTTTTTTAGGACTCATGGTTGATCCTTCTTGCAAATTCCGCAGACTGTTCAACCGTCAGTGGCAATAAAGGAAGCCTGACCTCAGGGGAGCAAACCCCCAGAATGTGACTCACCGCATGTTTAATGGGAACCGGGTTTGGCGCCCCAAGGACCAGGGATTCTAACATTTGTCCAACTTTTGGTTCCGTGTTTCCTTGCAGAATAGACGTGCATTCTTTGGGGTAAAGATTCGAGATCACACAAATCCACCCCGTTGCCCCCACGTCTAAAAAGGCATCAATTTGCGAATCTTCACCGCAAATATAGGAAAAAGACGTCCCTTTAAATTTCGCGCCCAGTTTTTGAATTCTTGGAAGATCAGAGGTTGAGTCTTTCAATCCCACAACGCGCTTTAACTTTAAAAGCCCGTCCAACAAATCCTCAGGGATCTCAAACCCCGTCCTGCGGGGGTTACTGTAGACAATTAGTGGCAAAGTCGTGGCCTCGTGAATGGCTGTAAAATGCGCCAAAACTCCTTCTTTTGTGGGGATCACATAATAGGGCGTGACCGCCAAAAGAGAGTGTACGCCCATGCTTTGGGCCACCTGCGCCATATCGATGGAGCGCTGCGTCGAAGGACTCCCCACCCCCGCAATAATGGGGATGCTCACGGTTTTGCACCCCAGCTCCAAAATTCTTGCGTATTCAGCGCTGCTCACCAAATCCACCTCACCCGTTGTCCCACACAACACAATCCCATCAATCCCTTGATCTTCCTGATATTTCAAGAGCCCGACCAAAGCCTCCTCATCCAAATTTCCATTTTTAAAAGGCGTAATTAAAGCCGTATAACATTTTTTCTGATTCATTTTTATCTTCCAATAATTCAATTTGCACCCATGATCAAAAATCAACAACTATTGTCCCACCCCCCACCAATAATGTCGTCTTCAAAACTTTAGTTTTGGAGATCTCCCTTCTCTCCCCGCAGAAAGGAGCGTTTGTATAAGGGAAGGGGGATCCCCGAAATCTATAGATTTCAAGGATGACGACCTGGGAGAGGAGCAACTTTAGGACAACAATCAAAAAAATCATACCCAGAGAGATTTGAAAATGCAAGAAGAAAATCAGAATTTCTGGTCTTTCGTGTTGTAAAACACCAGCTTTTGGAAGGTTGACATGACCAAAAAATCATTTGGCATGTTGCCATGGAACATTTTATAATCAAAATTGAGGGGCGAATTTAAGTGCTTAAGAATGAATGTACACAGTTAATGGGACAGACTGTTCTTCTGGCAACTTTGATGCCTTGATTGTTGAGCATAACGGTCAAATCCTCGTCGCTGTGGGGTTTTTTAAGGGCGGCATTTCAAAACATCATTCCGGATTTTCTTTATAAATTAACAACTTGTTAACTTATTTGTGCCATGATCCTTGGTAAGTGTTTAAAGAAGAGAGGTTTGTTATGAAAAGATTTTTGGTTGTTTTTGGGTTGCTGATATCACAACTGCAGCTGGAAGGGCAAGGTCCCACGAAAGAGGCGTGCCAGGTGTAGGGGCTAGAGAAGTATCCATTTCAAGAAATTAAAACCCCAAAAGATCTTGATCAGGCTTTGGACGCGTATGAAGTGATCAGAGGGCCGGAGTTGAGTAAGACACAAGATCCAGTTCAGTGTTTAGAGTTTTTAAGGGGGCGTATTCTAGATTACTTAGAGGTAAACAAGGATATCAACTTAGATACAGTTGCAATTCAAAAGCCAGTTTCTCAAGGAGGAACTCAGGGTTCATCTTTAAATAACGCACAAAGTTTTCAAAACACTGATCTTAAATTAATACAGAAAATCCTGCGTTTCAAAACGCATGCGTCAGCGGCGCAAATGTCAGGAGCTCTGGCATGAGCGCATCAACAGGGGATTAAAGGCCAGGATAGCAAAGGTAACCGTGTTCAGGTTTTGGTGATTGAGCCTGGTGAAAGTGACCATAGTCGGCATGTGACGGATACGGTCAAACAGATTGCGCCCCTTGCGAACGTAGAGCTCATGTCAACAGCATCCAATAAAGCTCAAGATATTAACGCGTCTTTTAAAGTGGTGAATGCGTCTTTTGGAACTTCTGATCCTAATTACCCTCATTTAATCGCAGCTTTAAACGGCTCTTTGCTGATCAAAACTTCTGGAAATGAATCCTCTAGTTTAACAAAAAAATGTCCAGCTTCTGCACCGTTTGGTTCTCGCGATGGAATTTGCGCAGATACTTATGAATTTTTACAAAACGTTGTAAATCAACACAAAAATGATTTTGAACGTGGGATGATCTTGGTTGGAAGTGTGAACCCTGGAAATCTCCCCAGTGATTTCTCAAATTATCCAGGTGGGAATAAAGAATTCCAGGATCATTTCATATGGGCCTTAGGCAGTGATGTTTTGGCAAATGTGGAAACAGGGCCGATGCGTATGAGTGGAACGTCCATGGCGGCGCCTATTGTCACAGGTGTTGCGGTGTTAATTGCCGGGAAATACCCAGATTTTGATCGATCAGAAATAAAGCAGTGTATCTTGGGTTCTGCCCGTGATGATTTTTTTGTGGAAGACCCGGAAGAAAGAATACTGGTGCATGTTTCTCCCAAGATCACAAAAGCGTCAATTGATGCGACTAAAGACGATTATCTCAGACTCGATCAGCCTTATAAACCAGAGGTTTGGGGAAAGGGGATTTTAGATGTGAAAAGGGCTTTGCTTTACGGGGAAACTTATCAGAAATCGTATACTCAAAAAAAAGCAGCAGATCCTACTCTAACGCATGAAAACATCAAAAAAAACATAGATCACACGCAAATAAAAAAATCTGTGGACGAAAAGAGTCGTTCGCAGGAAGGAGATATGGCGACAAAAATACAGGCACATATACGAGGATTGTTGGCAAAGAAAAAAGAAAAGAGCAGTGCTTCTGAGAGAAAACGTGTGGAGGATAGGCCGATTCTCCAGAGTCCGTGGTGGAAATCTACTGAAAATGAAAAAATGGAGAAACATCTTAAATTTGCAATAAATGGACATTTTAATTCAATTTGGAGATTGATGCTGGATAAAAAAATGAAGAATAAAACGGGTCTGTATCCTCTTCATTTCGCAGTACTGTTGCAGAAACCAGAACTTGTGAAGGATTTGCTGGGAGCACCAGGGATTGATGTGAATCAGGCAAACAAAGATGGGACAACGCCTCTTCATTATGCAGCACGGCGAGGGGAACCAGAAGTTGTGCAGATTTTGCTGAGAGCACCAGAGATTGATGTAAATAAGGCAAACGAATTTGAGGAAACGCCTCTTCATTATCCAGCAGAGCAGGGGAACACAGAAGTTGTGCAGATTTTGCTGGGAGCAACAAAGATTGATGTGAATAAGGTAGACCGGCATATGGGGAAAACGCCTCTTCATTATGCAACAGAGCAGGGTAAATCAGAAGTTGTGCAGATTTTGCTGGGAGCAACAAAGATTGATGTGAATAAGGGAGACATGTATGAGACAACGCCTCTTCATTATGCAGCAGAGCAGGGGAACACAGAAGTTGTGCAGATTTTGCTGGGAGCAACAGAGATTGATGTGAATAAGGTAGAACTGTATGGGGGGGAAACGCCTCTTCATTATGCAGCAGAGCAGGGTAAATCAGAAGTTGTCAAGGCTTTGTTGAATGCACAGGGGATTGATGTGAATCTAGCAGATAAGTGGACAAGAACTCCGCTTGAGATAGCCGTAGAAAAAGGGCATACAGCAATTGTCACACTCCTAGAAAACTTTATCAAAGAACACCCAAAAGTTGCGCAAAAGACGGGGTCTTAGACGTAATTATTTACAAAGACTTCTGCCGTTTTCTCACGCTTGATGAGGGAATTCCGGCTTCTTCCCGGTATTTGGCAACGGTTCTTCTGGCAACTTTGATGCCTTGATTGTTGAGCATAACGGTCAAATCCTCGTCGCTGTGGGGTTTTTTGGAGGGTTCGTGTTGGATGAGGTCTTTGATTTTGTGGATGATTTGGGCCGCTGATACGGCGTCTCCGTCGGTATCGGTCACGCCGCTTTGGAAAAAGAACTTCAGTTCGAATGTGCCCCTGGGGGTGGCAAGGTATTTGTTGGAGCAGCCCCTGGAGACCGTGCTTTCGTGGACATTCAGTTGCTCTGCCACTTGACGTAAGGTTAAGGGTTTGAGGAAATGGATTCCTTGTGTGAAGAAAAGCCTTTGGGTGTTGACGACTTCGTTTGCAATGCGCAACAACGTTTCATTGCGCTGGTGAATGAGCTTAATCAGCCCCCCTGCGGTTGCAAATTTTTCTTTAATGAAGGTTTCCTGTTCTTTGTTTAAATTGGATATCAAACTCCTGTGAAAGAGCTCCTGCTGGAGGGAAAGCCTTGGCATCAGGTCAGGGTTTAGGGCTAAATTCCACCGTCCATGCTCATCAATATCCAGGTAAATATCAGGGACGATCGTTGTTGTGCTAAACGCGCCAATTTGCGCCCCCGATTGAAACCCAGGCTTTGGGTCAAGGTGACGCAGCTTTTGAATCACATCTTGCACCTGGGCAAGGTTGCTCCCGGATTCCTTTAAAAGATCTTTCATATTTCCAGAGACCAAAAAATCGAGTTTATCGATGATTTTGTTGATCATGGGCGTAATCTCATCTTGCTGTTCAAGCTGAATTTTAAAGCATTCTTTCAAATCCCTTGCAAAAATTCCGCAAGGGTCAAAGGATTGCATCACCTTTAAAATACGCTCTATATTTTCCACATCCGTTCCAAGACTCTGTGCAAGCTCCTTCGTATCTGCCCGGAAATAGCCCGCTTCATCTAAGAAAAGAACCATATGTTTTGCAATGCTTTGGCTCATGATATCGTGGAAATTTAAGGTGATTTGTGTTTCAATTTGCGCCATGAGTGACGGGCTATCTTGCTGGGAATCCTCAATATTAAAATCTGAGAGAAAATTGCGCGGCTTTGAGCAGTCCCATTCTTCACGAAAGGGCAGGGGGGACTCTTCAAGCAAAAAGGGATTGCTCTCAAGTTCACCCGAAATGGTCTCCATGAGTTCGAGGTTATTTAACTGCAGCACCTGCATAAACTGTTGCATGTGTGAGGTTAAAATAAGTTTTTGCTGTTGTTTTATCTTTTGTTCTAATTTCATCATGTTTATAGAGTAGCACCCAATAGGTTGAGACTTCGTTAACGAGGGAAAATAAAATGGATTTATTTCAATAATTTTCTTAATATCGGCTTCAAGAGGCTTTTTAGGGCGTGGATTTTGCGTTTTATGAGAGCGGAATTGTGGTATTTTATCTTGAATAAGGATGTGAATGTATTGATATCGAAAAAGTGTTAACTCAAAAACAATTGGTCAAGGTTACAAAAATTCAAAGCCCGCCCTCCTTCCACGTCCATGGTAGGCCCCCTTATAGATCACGAATTTATCAGCAGCATGTAGGTCTGCGTGCTTTTGCATGTTGTCGAACCACTTGGGGTGAAACCTTTTTTGCGCCTACACAGGGCATTTAGAGGTGGTCAAGTTTTTGCTCGAAAAAGGAGCTGATATAAATCAGGCAGATGAAGATTTAACAGCGCCTCTTTTTGTTGCTGCACAAAATGGGCATTTAGAGATTGTGAAAGCTTTTCTTGAAAAAGGTTCAAATATTCATCAGGTACTGGCAGATAGAACAACCCCTCTTTTTATGGCCGTATATAAAGGAAATTTAGAAATTGTGAAAACTTTGCTGGGTGTCCCCGGGATTGATATCAATAAGGCTCATCATGGTGGAGCAACCCCACTTTCCACGGCCAGAAAACAAGGAGACATGAAAATTGTGAAACTTTTAGAAAACGCTGGGGCTAAAGATTAACAAGGTTTTTTTATCGGCTTCAGTTTTCATTTGACTTTTTTGAAACCCCGTGATAAATAACGAAAATATTTCAACATAAAATGTGAGTTTTTACCCATGAATAAAATAATTTTTGCTCTTTTAATCTTCTTGTTCCTCTTTGTTTTTTTGATCTTTATTTTCAAAGGATATTTACACCCCAAGAATCCTGAACAACCTTCATTTACAGCTGAATCATCTTGCGATAGACCTCTTATTACAGCCGCAGGAAAAGGGAATTTGGAGGACGTGAAGCTTTTGCTGGAAAAAGGTGAAGATATCAACCAAGTCGCCGCCGACGGAGCAACTCCTCTTTGCATGTCTTCATTAGCCGGGCGTTTAGAGGTTGTAAAGTTCTTGATTGAAAAAGGTGCAAACATCCATCAAGCAGCCAACGATGGAGCAACGCCTCTTTGGATGGCTGCGCTTATGGGGCATTTAGAAGTGGTGAAGCTTTTGATTGAAAAAGGAGCAGATATCCATCAGGCAGATGCGGATGGATTAACGCCTCTTTTGGTTTCTATAGAAAATGGACACTTAGAGGTTGTGAATCTTTTGTTTGAAAAAGGCGCGGATATTAATCAAGTAATGACAGCTGGAGAAACTCCTCTTTTTAGATCGGCTCTAAATGGGCATTTGGCTATAGTGAAGCTTTTGATTGAAAAAAAAGCAAATATCAATCAAGCAATCATGAACGGAATGACCCCTCTTTTTATAGCTGCACAAATGAATCATTTGGAGGTGGTAAAGTTTTTGCTTGAAAAAGGAGCTGATATTAATCAAGCAAACCCGAATGAAGCAACCCCTTTTTTTATAGCGGCGCAACATGGGCATTTAGAGATTGTGAAGTTTTTGCTTGAAAAAGGTGCCGATATTAATCAGTCAATGGCAAACAGAGCGACAGCGCTTTTGGTTGCTGCGAAAAATGGATATTTAGAGATAGTGAAGTTTTTGCTCGAAAGAGGAGCTAATGCCAATCATGCGAGTCTAGACGGAGCAACGCCGCTTTTTATGGCTGCAGAAAATGGGTATTTAGAAATAGCAAAGCTTTTGCTTGAAAGCGAGGCGAATATTAATCAAGCACAAACAGATGGAGGAACTCCTCTTTTTATTGCCGCACAAAATGGACATGCAGATGTAGTGAAGGCCTTGCTTGAAAAAGAAGCAAATATAAATCAGGCAGTAAAAAACGGGACAACGCCTCTTTTTGTTGCTGCACA
Organism: uncultured Alphaproteobacteria bacterium; assembly: GCA_903930075.1. GTDB lineage: Bacteria > Pseudomonadota > Alphaproteobacteria > CAIYWZ01 > CAIYWZ01 > CAIYWZ01. The sequence goes on from CAIYWZ010000064.1 coordinate 9,611, forward strand.
AAATGGATATTTGGAAATCGTGAAGCTTTTACTTGAAAAAGGCACGAATATCAATCAAGCACAGAAAGACGGAGCAACTCCTCTTTGGATTGCTGCAGGAAGTGGACATTTAGAGATCGTAAAAACTTTACTTGCAAAAGGAGCAGATATGAATTCAGTACATATGAATGGATCAACTCCTCTTGTTGTAGCGGCACAAAAAGGACATGAAAGTGTAGTAAAATCCTTATTTGAAAAAGGAGTGAATCTCAATCAGGCAGATGCTGATGGAGTAACATCTCTTTTTCTGGCAGCACAAAACGGACATGTAAATGTAGTGAGATTTTTACTTGAAAAAGGAGCAAGCATTAATCAGACTAATGCTTATGGAGCAACGCCTCTTTTAATAGCTTCGCAACAAGGACATTTAGAGGTGATAAGACTTTTACTTGAAAAAGGCGTGCATCTCAATCAAACAAGTCCAAATGGAAAAACTGCCCTTGATATCGCTAAAGCAAATCGACATGCGGACATTGTCAAACTTTTAGAAAATGCCATCGTGAAGGATTAGAAAAAATTCATGTGCATCTAAGTTTGATTTGACTTATTTGAAATCTCATGATAACAACAATAATATTTCAATCTCAAAATGGAGCGTATCCCTGTGAATAACATAATCATTGCTGTTTTAATCTTCTTGTTCGTCGTTGCTTGTCTTATCTTTATTTTCAAAGGGTATTTACACCCCAAAAATGCTTATCTAGAAACTTTTGATCAGACAATAAAAAATGGAAACTTAGATGCAGTTAAATCTTGGATCACAAAATTAGGGGATGTGAATCATGCAATCAGACTAGATGGAGCAACAGCTCTTTTGATTGCCGTGGAAAATGGATCGTTAGAGGTAGTAAAGCTTTTGCTCGAAAAAGGTGCAGATGTGAATCAGGCAGACGATACGTATGGAGCAACTCCGCTTTTTATTGCTGCGAAAAATGAATATTTAGAGATCGTGAAAGTTTTGCTTGAAAAAGGTGCAGATGTGAATCAGAAAGCATTATTCGAAGCAACCCCTCTTTTTGTTGTTTCACAAAAAGGATATTTAGAAATTGTAAAGTTTTTACTGGAAAAAGGCGCAGATACCAACCAAGCGGCATCCAATGGAGCAACGCCTCTTCACGTAGCATCAGAAAAAGGAGATTTGGAAATTGTGAAAATTTTACTTGAAAAAGGAGCGAATATCAATCAAGCACAAACAGGTGGAGCAACTCCTTTTTACATGGCTGTACAAGAAGGTCATTTAGATATTGCGAAAATTTTACTTGAAAAAGGCTCAAATATCAATCAAGGAATGCTGGACGGAGCAACACCTTTGTACATGGCTGCGCAAAAAGGGCATTTAGAGGTTGTAAAGTTTTTGATTGAAAAAGGTGTAAATATCAACCAAATAGAATCCAATGGAGCAACGCCTCTTTACATAGCCACAGGAAATGGATATTTGGAAATTGTGAAAGTTTTACTTGAAAAAGGAGCAAATATCAATCAAGGAATGCTGGACGTAGCAACACCTTTGTACATGGCTGCACAAGAAGGCCATTTAGAGATTGCGAAAGTTTTACTTGAAAAAGGAGCGAATGTGAATCAGGCAATGACGGATGGAGGAACTCCTCTTTTGATGGCCTTACAAGAAAAACATTTAGAGATCGTAAAGTTTTTGATTGAAAAAGGTGCTGACATCAATCCGGCAACACCAGATGGAATAACTCCTCTCTTGATGGCCGCATACAATGGACATTTAGAGATTATGACTGCTTTACTTGAAAAAGGTGCTGATATCAATCTGGCAAATACGGATGGAGCAACACCTCTTTTCATGGCCGCACAAAAAGAACATTTAGACATTGCGAAAGTTTTGCTTGCAAACGGGGCAGATATCAATCTGGCAAATACGAATGGAACTACCCCTCTTTTCATGGCTGCACAAAATGGAAATGCAAGTTTAGTGAAAGTTTTTCTTGAAAAAGGGGCAAATGTGAATAACTCAATAACGGATGGAACTACCCCTCTTTTGAGTGCTGCATACGATGGACATTTGGAGATTGTGAAAGCTTTGCTCGAAAAAGGAGCGAATGTGAATCAGGCAATGAAAAACGAGGCAACTCCTCTTCATATGGTCTCACAAGA
>CAIYWZ010000065.1 GCA_903930075.1 uncultured Alphaproteobacteria bacterium
CTCTCCCAGCTGAGCTAATCACCCTTAGTTTATGCACTTGTTTGTGCCTGGTGTATTGTTAATAACCAAAGTTTCAGATATATGCAAGTAAAATATGTTTAAAATATCATTTTTTTTTATTTTTAGCGGCTTTAAGGAAAAGTTAACCATTTTCTCTTACAAATATTCATAAAAGAACGTGAAAGAAGGATGAAATGGGAAAAGTTGCGCTGATTACAGGATCCACCAGTGGTATTGGCCGTTTGATTGCCTATAAATTTGCAAAAGAGGGAATTTCAGTGGCCATTACGGGGTTTGGTCAGGAATCGGATATTGTTTCCCAGCTTAAAATGCTTGAAAACCAAGGCGTTGATGCAAAATATTTTTTTGAAAATTTAAAGAATGGCCGGGAATGCAAGCAGCTTGTGGAAGATGTATATGCTCATTTTGGAAGGTTAGATATTTTGATCAATAATGCAGGTATGCAGTGTACGGCTCCCATTGATCAACTTCCGGATGAAAAATGGGAGGAGGCCTTGAGTATTAATTTATCGGCCAGTTTTTATACGATTAAAGCGGCCTTGCCCATCATGCGCCGGCAAAATTGGGGAAGAATTATCAATATTTCATCTGTTCATGGATTTGTGGCCTCGGTCAATAAAACGGCTTACGTTGCGGCAAAACATGGGATTATTGGCCTGACCAAAGGGATCAGTATTGAAACCGCCCAGGAAAATATCACCTGCAATACCATTTGTCCAGGGTATGTTTATACGCCCTTGATGGAAGCTCAAATTCTCTCCAAATCAAAGGAGCATCATCTCTCTTTTGAGGAGGAAAAAAATAGATTTGTCTCCGAAAAACACCCTTCTAGGTCGTTTGTGGAAATGCAAGATGTGGCAGAGCTGGCCTTCTTTTTAACCAGGGATTGCGCCAAACAAATTAGGGGATCATCTTATATCATCGATGGAGGATGGAGCTCTGTATAATTTTAAGTGGTATTAAGTAATAATTAACTATTTTGTAATATAGTATAAATAATATTGAAATTTGAAGGAAACATAAATGGCAAAAGTCATTCTCATTACAGGATCTACCAGCGGAATTGGACGCGTTATTGCGTATAAATTCGCAAAGGAAGGGTATAATGTTGCCATTAATGGATTTGGTAAGGAAGAAGATATTATTGCCCAGCTCAAGGTTCTTGAAAACCAGGGTATTGAAGCCAAATATTTTATGGATAATTTACGCAATGGATCCGAATGTAAACAGCTTGTAGAGGAAGTTCACGCTCATTTTGGCCGTTTGGATGTGCTGATTAATAATGCGGCTATGCAGTGTACATCTCCCATTGATATGCTGCCCGATGAAAAATGGGAAGAGTCTTTGAGTGTGAATTTATCGGCCAGTTTTTATACGATTAAGGCCGCACTGCCAATTATGCGCCGGCAAAATTGGGGCAGGATTATTAATATTTCATCTATTCATGGGCTTGTGGCATCTTTGAATAAAACAGCCTATGTTGCGGCAAAACATGGCCTGATTGGTCTAACAAAAGGAATTAGCATTGAAACGGCCCAGGAAAATATTACCTGTAATGCGATTTGTCCAGGATATGTATATACGCCCCTGATTGAATCGCAAATTCTGAACAAATCAAAAGAGCATCATGTGAGTTTTGAAGAAGAAAAAAATAGATTTGTTTCTGAAAAACACCCTTCCAGATCATTTGTGGAAATGCAAGATGTGGCAGAGCTTGCGTTCTTTTTAACCAGGGATTGCGCAAAACAAATTAGAGGATCGGCCTATACAATTGATGGAGGATGGAGTGCAATCTAAAAATCGTAAAGTTGCTCTGATTACGGGATCGACCAGCGGAATTGGCCGGGCCATGGCTTTTAGATTTGCAAAGGAAGGTTTTGATGTGGCCATCAATGGGTTTGGTAAGGCAGAAGAAATAGAAATCCAATTAAAAGATCTTGAGAATTTTGGTGGCAGGGCGTTTTACTTTGGGGCGAATTTAATGGAAAAAGACCAATGTCAAGATTTGATCAAAAAAGTCCACGTTCATTTTGGCCGTTTGGATGTTTTGATCAACAATGCCGGTCTTCAATATGTGGCGCCCTTAGAAGACTTTCCGGATGAAAAATGGGATGCAATTATTGCGCTCAATCTTTCGTCCAGTTTCCACACCATCAAAGCTGCCTTGCCCATCATGCGCGCCCAAAATTGGGGCAGAATCATCAATATCGCCTCCACCCACGGTTTTGTTGCCTCTGTGCATAAAGCGGCCTACGTTTCGGCAAAACACGGTCTTGTGGGCCTGACCAAAGTGACGGCCTTAGAGACTGCCCGTGAAAACATTACCTGCAACGCCATTTGTCCAGGGTTTATCTACACTCCCCTTGTGGAGGCCCAAATTCAAGCCAAAGCCAAAGAACATGGTCTTTCTTTAGAGGAAGAAAAAATCAGGTTCATTTCCGAAAAACACCCTTCCCAAAAGTTTGTGGAGATGGAAGACCTGGCCAATCTTGCATTTTTCTTAAGCACCGACGGCGCCAAAGAAATCCGAGGATCGTCCTACGTGATCGATGGCGGCTGGAGCGCGGTTTAATCTTAAATTAATGCATTCCAAGGCAGCGCAATGATATTATTCCCAAGGGGATAACATTTATCTCCCGCATATAAAATCAACGCAGTTGAAATAGTGTGGGTGTTTCCATAGGTTTCTTGAAAGGCTTTAATTCCCCTGGCATCACCCATGGTGACATTGCTTTTGCATTTAATTTCGATAGGATAAAGTTTTCCATTATAATCTAAAATGAGATCCACTTCTGCCCCAGCTGAGGTTCTCCAGTGATAAAAGTTTGGAGATGTGGAGAGGCTTCCTGAAATATTCATGATCATGTTGACGCAAAAAGATTCAAAGATTGCTCCCAATAAGGGATGATTTGCCAGTCCTTCAGGGGAAGAAATTCTTTGAAGGTAGCAAGCAAGACCTGTATCAGTGATGTAGCCTTTGCGTTTTTTTGTGATGCGTTTGAGTGTATTTCCAAAAAACGGTAGTGTTTCTCTCCAAAGATATGTTCCTTCCAAAAGATGCAGCCATCGTTTTGCAGTTATGGGGGAAATAGCAATGTCTCGTCCAAGCTCGGTATGATTAATTTCTTGGGATGTAAGAGCGGCAAGAATTCCTATAAAACGGTTAAACAAGGCAATATCTTGAATCATCTCAAGATTGCGCACATCTCGCTCAATATAGGTTTGAATATAAGATGATAAAAGCTCGCCCGTGAGTGATTCGGGTATGCCCATAAGACCCGGAAGTCCTCCTTTCCATAGTGTTTCATAAAGATTGGAGTTTGTTTTTCCTTTGTAATTTATGATGATTTGTTCAGGGGTGTCTAAATACATTTTCAACCAATTTTGATCAGATTTTCCGGTTATTTCAAACGGGGTCATGCTTCCTAAATGAAGGATGCAAACTCTCCCGGCTAAGCTTTCAGCAACGTTCTTCAAAACATTAAAATTTTGAGATCCGGTTAGAAAATATTGGCCTTTTTGAGAAGATAGATCCATTTTGCGTTTTAAAGCAGAAAGCAATTCTGGTGCAAATTGGACTTCATCTAGAATCAGTGGGGCAGGGAAGTTTTCAAGAAATAAATCGGGATCTGAACGCGCACCATATAAATCTTGAATGGGATCAAAGGTAATATGCCGAACTCCTTGAAAAACTTCTGTAAGGAGCGTTGTTTTTCCCATTTGCCTTGCGCCCAGCAATAAAATAGACTTAAAATATTTCGATGCAAGGCGTAGTTTTTCTTCTAAATGTCTGTTTTTATAATCTATTTCCATTTTTTACCTAGTATTTCGTATACAGCGTTATATGTTTTACTAGGTATAATATATTCTTTTCTTTAAAAAAAGCAAATATTATTCCCTTTAAAAAATCATCGATTTCATTTATGATTCTCCAATAAAAATGAAAAGAAAGTTTAAAGATTATGTTTATTACCTTTGAAGGCGGGGAGGGGGTTGGAAAGTCGACTCAGATCCGCGCATTATTTGAGAACTTAAAGGAAAAGGGGGTTGATGTTGTTTTGACCCGTGAACCTGGGGGGTGTCTTACGGCTGAAGAGATCAGAAATGTGATGTTAAATTCTTCTGTGCATTTAGATGTGATTTCGCAGCTTTTTTTGGTGATGGCATCCCGCCGTGAGCACTACATTCACACGATCAAACCCAGTTTGGAACAGGGGAAGTTGGTTTTGTGTGACCGGTTTATTGATTCCACATTTGTTTATCAGGGACTTGATTATTTTGATGATATTTTGTACCTTCATGGGCTTGCAACAGGGGGGCTGATGCCCGATATCACGTTTCTTTTGGATGCGGATCCGGAAATTACGCTTTCTAGAATGACACAAAGAGGTATTGAAAATCATATGGATTCCCTGGATTTTCAAAGGCACGAGACTCTTCGAACTTCTTATCTATCCCTTGCAACATTCTTTCCTAATCGCATTCACATCATTGATGCCAGCGGTTTTCCCCATGAGACCTTTGCGCAAATCGAAAAGGTTGTGGAAAAACAATTTTTTTCTACGCGTTAATCTTTTGTTAACCTTCTAAATGGTAATGTGTAAATCAAGAGTTGTTAACCATTAGGGGGAAAAATAATGAAAAGCTCGATGATTGTTTCGATTTTCTTTGGGATGCTGATTTTGGCCCCATTTGGAAATTTAGTGGTTGCAAGTGGTTCTACGCCTTCAAAGGAAGACGTAGCTCAAAAAGAAGTAATGAAAATAAAGACAACGAATAGAAGGGAAATAAAAATATGAAGAATATAATTTGGTTATCTCTGGTTTTGGGATTTTTAAGCCTGGGGAATTTGAATACGGTTATTGCAAGTGATGAATCTGCTGCTGCTGAAGTGAAAAAAGATGGTGAGCAACCAGCAGGTAAAAAGAGAAAACGTGATGATTCAAAGGAAAATGAAAAAACTGCAAAAGATGAAAAAGTTGCAACAAATCATTTTTTTAAGGCAATTCAATTTTATAAATTGACCAATGGCATGAAAGATACAAAATGCGAAGCAACATCTATTAAAATTGATGGTCAGGATATCGCATTGCCTGCAGAAGAGGATGTGA
>CAIYWZ010000066.1 GCA_903930075.1 uncultured Alphaproteobacteria bacterium
CCAATCCCTTCAAAATGACCTTTATTTAAAAAGTTCAAAACCCTTTCCTATTGGGGATTTTAGAGCAAAAACACGTCAAGGATAAAATGAAATATAATTCAACTTTGGGTTGTATTTTTATTTTGGTGAATAGTTACCAAAAGTCTTTTTAAAATCAATATATACCCATTACAAATCATTTTGCAAGAGAAACAGATCCTACAACTCGGAAGTTATCAGTCACTGAACTGACCAATTCATCTTTAATTTTCGCGATGGTGGAATCGAAGAAGTAAAGCAGAGCTTTCTTAAAGTCACGAAATTGAGCATAACATTTATTGTTGGAAACGTAAGCATGCATGACTTTCCATAATCGCTCGATCGGATTAAGGTTGGGACTTCGGGGTGGTAGAAAATGCACCTGAATTTTACTGTTTTTCAAGTATTCTTTCACCTCTTTACACGTATGATACCCCGCTTGGTCAAGGATGAGATGAATTTTAGGAATCATCTTGTATCTTTTTTCTAATTTCTTTAAAAAATCGATGCAATTTGCCCCATTAATCGTCTCATATGTCTCATAAAATACATCCATATCCTCTAATTCAATGGCTCCCATAAGATTAATCCGTTTTCTGCCGGCCGTTGTTTCTAAAGGTTTTGCGGTTTTTTTATGATACCATCCGTACCCCAAACGCGTTTGCTGCGATGGATGCACGCTGTCTCCAAAAAGAACTATTTCTCCTTCTAAAGCCGCGGAATTCATGAGCTTTTCATACTCTTGGATAAATTCTGCTTGTTCCAGGGGATCTGCATTTTTAGGGATTGTTTTGGGTTTTTTATAGGAAAAACCATGGGCCTGCAACCAGCTGTAAACAGCAGATACGCTTATCTTTTGATCCCATTTGTTCTTGATAAAGTGCACAATATCTTGTGTTCTAGTGTAAACATTATCTTGCAAATGCTCTATCAAAATCTGACTTTGAAAAACATTCAAGATAGGCTGCGATCCCTTATGATGAGGCTTTACACTTTCATTCTCTAGGGTATCTTTCAAATGACGCCGCACTGTACTCTGGTCGATAAATAAGGCTTGGGTAATTTCTTCCAACGTCCATCCATCATCAAACCAAAGCACAGCCTTGATACGATCGCAAATTCTGCTATCTCTTTCTTTTTTATGCTGGTGTAAAAGCTCTGCACGCTTTTGATAATCTAATATATTTTTCATACCTTTATTCGTACGACAAATTTTCGAAAAAGTTAAGTTGAAAATTTAAAGGTTTTATTATCAAGATTTATTCAGAATCATAAAAATTAGGTATAAAACCCTCCCAGATTTATTGTGATCAATAAATATTTATAGACTAACGAATCATTTGGAAAAACCTCGAATATCTAATTGAAAAAGGCCATTTCCAAGGCTCAAGCCATCCTGATTTTCCATCGGTGGAGAGCCAAACAAATTGAGCTTTTGAGAGAATATAGTCCTCTGGCACATAGCCCATCTGACGTTGATGCCTTGAATCACCTGACTCATCACGGTTATCCCCCATCATGAAAAAATGGCCTTTGGGAACGATATATTCATAACTTGTTTCTTTTTGAAATTCCCCATTCTGATCCAAAATTTTAATAATTTTGTGAGCAAAACCATCTGGTAAAGTTTCAATAAATTGGGCCGCCATCTTGATATTCCCCGCAGCATCAGCCCTTGGATAATCTTCAATACGCTCCAACTTAGAAGGGATATCATTAATGTGCAACACACCTTCTTTGACTTGGATTTTCTCTCCAGGAAGTCCGATCAAACGTTTAACATATTTTTTATCATCATTGGGCATCTCAAAAATCACAATTTCCCCCCGCGTTGGAGGCGTATAAAAAATACGCCCCTCAAATAGGTTTGGAGAATAAGGGATCACATGTTTGCTATATCCATAATTCCATTTTGATGCAAACAACCGATCCCAAATAAGAACTGTGGGAATCATGGATCCGGTTGGCACATAAAAATTATCAATGATAAAAATACGAATAAAAATAGCTGCCAAAACCGCCCAAAAGATACCTTTAACTTCTTTGTTTATTTTTTCCTGTGTGATCATGTCTCTTACTTCTTTTCTGGCTGTTTTGCTTCCTGTGATTTTTTATCGGCCACATTTAACGCCGTAAACATTGTGTGTCCACTGCGGTAAATCTGGAAAAGAAGGCTCTGATTTTTTGGATCTTTCTTTTTTGCTTCAATTTTATCTTGAACTTCCTTGGGGTCAGTGACAGGAACAGAATCCACCTGAATAATCACATCGCCCTTAAGCAAGGTTTCCAAGTCAGAATTTGTTTTTTCCACATCCACAACCACAACTCCATTAATTTTATCATCAAGTTTTAACGCTGCTCGCAGATCCGGGCTCATTTTCTGTAATTTCATGCCCAAAACACTCAAAGCGCCAGAAGATTTTTCCTTCAGATCTTCACCAATGACGATTGGATCTTTGTCCGCTTCTGGAATTTCTTCAGGATTAATATTCAACGCATATTCTTTACCATCACGCCAAACCACAATCGGTGTTGCAACCCCAACAACCGATTCACTGATAATTTTGCGCGCGCTTCTTTGATCCTTAATATCTTTATCTCCAACTTTGATGATGATATCTTGAACTTTCATCCCACCTTTTTCCGCAGGACTGTCTGGAAACACACGGGTTACCATGGCACCTTTGGCTTTTCCAAGATTCACGCTGTCCGCAATTTCTTGAGAGACAGGTTGAATTTCAACGCCAATACGCCCTTCACGGGTATGTCCATATTTTTTAAGCTGCTCGATAATATTTTGAACCGTGTTCGAGGGAACAGCAAATCCAAGACCAATACTGCCACCTGTTTCGGATAAAATCACAACGTTGATCCCAATGACCTCACCTGCAATATTAAATAACGGTCCACCGGAGTTTCCCTGGTTCACAGCGGCGTCTGTTTGAATAAAATCATCGATAAATTGAGTTGCTTCAATGTTTCTTGATTTGGATCCAAGATCTCTTGCCTTTGAAGAAATCACCCCCACTGTCACCGTATTCCCAAGGTTATGGGGGTTTCCAATGGCAATGGCCCAGTCTCCCTGACGCAGTTTTGCAGAATCCCCAAAATTTGCAGCTGGCAGGGCTTTTTCCCGCGTCACTTTCAAAAGGGCAATATCGCGCCTTTTATCTTTGCCAATGAGCTTGGCTTCCAGTTCCGTATCATCCGATAAGGTCACCATAATTTTTTCAGCGTCCGCGATCACATGGGCAGCGGTGACGATATATCCTTCTTTTGAATCAATAATAACGCCAGATCCCAAGGCCGTTGCTTTTCGCTCCCGTTGACCACCTTGCATTCTGGGATCTAAAAAGTCTTTGAAAAAATCTTCAAAGGGAGATCCTCCGGGGAATCTTTGGAATCCTTGAGGCAGGCCTTGCCCAAGACCTTGTACTTTTTTTTCTTTTACAATTTGCGTTGTAAAAATACTCACAACTGCAGGGCTTATTTTCTCTACAGTATCGGCAAAACTCTCTGGCGCAGAGGGCTTGATCGCATTGGGCGCAATTGCCTCTAACTGCGCTATATTTGCACCTAGTGCCAGAACCGTTAATAGATAAGCAAAAAATTTATATTTTCTCATATTTTCCTCCGTTTAATTAAAATGTTCAAAAAATCCGCCTTTGGGGGAGAGAATAAATGTAGAATTCCCTGAATCAAAGGTAGATTGGTAAGTTTCATAGGACTTATAAATACTATAAAACTTAGGGTTTCGTTTGGTGGCTTCACTGATAATTTTTAAAGCCTGAGCTTCGCCTTCACCTTTGAGAATCTGCGCTTCTTTTTGGGCATTGGCAAGCAAAACTGTGCGCTCTTTTTCAGCCTGGGACCTTATATTTTGAGCTTTTTCCGTTCCAATAGCGCGTAGCTCCTTGGCCTCACGGTCCCGTTCACTGCGCATTCTATCAAAAATAGATCCATAGTTTTCTTTGGGAAAATCAGCGCGCTTGATCCGCACATCGACAACATTAATACCAAATTTTTTAGCACCCTTATTCACAATCTCATAAATTTGCTTCATAATATCTGTACGTTTTTCCGATAAAAGATCATTCAAAACATATTTTCCCACAACGCTGCGCATGGCGTCAATAATAATACTCTTGAGTCTATCTTGAGCCTTCTTTTCGGTTTCCATCGCCTGATAGTACATCAAAGGATCCGTAATACGGTAAAGCGTAAACGTATCCACAAAAGCAAATTTTTTATCTCCCCCTGTGATTTTTTCCGGCGGCAAATAGTATTCCAGCAATTTTTTATCCAAAAAAACAGTGTTTTGAATAAAGGGCAATTTCATATGGAGCCCTGCTTTTTGGATCACGTTTTTAGGATCTTGAAATTGAAAAACAATGGCTTGCTGCGTTTCATCTACGATAAAGAATACCCCTGAAGATACAAGGACAACAGCAACAAATACTGCGATGAGAATGGATTTGATGAAATTCATTTATTTACCCTCCGTCTTTTTTAAATCGAGCTGCGGCAAAACCTGGAGGATATTTTTTCCAATTAACGGATCAATAAATACCTTTTGATTTTTTTCAAAAACCTTTTTCATATTCTCAAGTTGCATGCGTTTTAATGTCACTTCCGGATTTTTTTCATACTCGGAAAGAACCGCTGTAAAACGGCTCGCCTCACCTTGAGCCTGGGCAACGAGTGCTTCTTTGTAAGCCTGCGCATCCTGGGTGATGCGAATCACTTCTGCCCTTGCCCGGGGTAAAATATCGTTTCTGTGGGCTTCGGCTTCATTTTTTAAACGCGATTCATCTGTTTTTGCATTTTGCACATCCTGGAAAGCTTCATTGACTTCCACAGGAGGCGATGCTTTTTGAAGTTTCATTTCCACAACCTCAATCCCCAATTTATAGTTATCACACAAAGCTTGAAGAATTTTTTGACTTTGGGTACTCATATCTTGCCAGTTTTCCCCTGAAAAAATAGGGGAAATAGGCGTTTGACCAATAACCTCACGCATCACACTCTCTCCTGCCGAGCGCAATGTGGGCTCAGGCGAACGGGTATTAAGCACAAACTCCCGTGCATCCTTAATTTTCCATTGGATAATGAACTCAATGTTGACAATATTTTCATCCCCTGTGACCATAAACCGGTTATCGGGCGCATCCGTCTTTTTCGTCAATGAATACAAATCCACGCTGTTGATGCTGTTGACACTTTTAACACTTGGCGTATACACAACTTCTATGGGAGAAGGCCATTTATAATTGAGCCCAGGGTTTGAAATGCGGTTAAATTCCCCAAATCTCAAAACAACGCCTTGCTCTTTTGCATCCACAATATAAAAACCCGTAGAAAGCCAAAGCAATAAAGCAACCCCTGCAATCCCCCCTGCAATCAAGCCTGGATTAAAGGAACCCGGCATCACTGGCCCTGTGCCCCCTTGTTTCATATATCTCCTGGCCATTTTGATAAAATCATCAAAAGGACTCCCGTTACCCGCAGATCCCCTCTTTTTTCCCCAAGGATTGTTATCATCCGTTTCAAAACTCAAAATTGCACCTCTTCCTGATTAATTTAGTTGTCTATTATAACCATAATTCTTAAAAAAAAGTAAATTTAAAAATGAAATTTAATATTTATTTTTTTAAAACCGATGAGAACCACTGTCTTGAAAAAATAAAATCTTGATTTATTGGCATGATATCCCTATAAAACAATGCCGATAAAGGGCCGATATTATTCCGATAAAATTTGAACCTACATTTAAAATGACCCCTAAAATTGTAAATTGCCTCATGCGTATTGTAAGACTAGAAAATATACTCTAGGCCAGGATTATCTCGCGCTGATATCGATATGAACTTAGACATAAATTACATCAAACTTGACATTATATAACAGACATTATAGTATACATTATATCAATAAAACGCATTTACGGAACATTATTATGTCCTTTATTTTTATAACTCCTTTAAAAATTGCCACAAAAGCCAGTGAGAAAAGATTGTCCTTAAACTTAAGCCAAAAAACACTTGCGCAAAAATCGGGGGTGAGTTTAAGTGTGCTTAAAAAGTTTGAGCACACAGGCAAAATTTCCCTGGAATCTTTGTTGAAACTGGCCCTTGTCCTTGAGGCCATGGACGAATTTAAGGATCTTTTCAATCCCAAAGACCCAGAAACCTATCCGTCCCTAGATGCCCTTTTGGCCAGCGATATAAAACGCAAACGAGGCCGGACATGATCATCGAAGTTTATTACACTCATCTCCTGATGGGGCGATTAGGGAGCAAAGGAAGAGATATTTTCTTTGAATATGACGCTGGTTTTTTAAAAACAGGTCTTGAGCTTTCGCCTTTTCAACTCCCTTTAAAACCAGGACTACGCACCTCCAAAGATCCCGTCTTTGAAGGATTATTTGGCGTTTTTAACGACAGCCTCCCCGATGGATGGGGCAGGTTACTGTTGGACCGCAAGCTCATGAAACAAGGCCTTTCTCCAGAAAAACTATCCCCTTTAGATAGGCTTTGTTATGTTGGAAAATCAGGCCTTGGAGCCTTGTCTTATCGCCCCGAAATCAAAGGGACAGAATCCATACACACGGATGATTTAGATGAAATATACCAAGAAATATCAGATTTTCAAGATTTTGACGACGACACATTTGTCGACGATCTTTTATCCATGAATGCCTCATCCACAGGGGTACGTCCTAAAATTTTAATGGGCGATTGGATCATTAAATTTAAATCTCCCCTTGACCCTAAGGATATCGGTCCCATTGAATATGCCTACAATCTCATGGCCAAAGCCGCAGGTCTTCGCGTTCCAGAGGCAAAACTCTTCCTTTCAAAAAATTGCCCCGGATATTTTGGCGTAAAACGGTTCGATAAAACACGCCAAACCCCTTTGCATATGCACACCATGAGCGGCCTTCTCCACGCCGATCACAGACTCCCCAGCCTTGATTACGAAACCATCCTCCAGGCAACTTTATTGTTAACCAAAGATATGGAAGAGGTAGAAACCCAATTTAAAGCTTGCGTCTTCAATGCCCTAAGTCACAACAGAGACGACCATGCAAAGAATTTTTCCTTTCTCATGGACAACCTCGGAAAATGGTCCACCTCCCCCGCCTACGACCTCACATTTTCTGCTGGCCCGTCAGGGGAACATTGCACAACTTTCATGGGCGAAGGCAAAACCCCTATCCTATCTCACCTTTTAAAACTTGGAAAAAACGCAAAAATCCCCCAAGAAAAAACACTCGAGATTATCCTTAACGTCCAATCAGCCGTATTAAATTGGACAACTTTTGCAAAAGACGCGGGCGTTTCAAAACATTCATCCTCCAAAATTAAACAAGTGATAGATGAGATTGTTCTAAAGTTTAATAAATAACTTTTGAAAATTTTATAGGTACGATTATTTTTTGATCATAAAAATTATTTTTTTTAAAGTATATTAATAGGCAGAATAGAAAGATTCAAGTAAAGATTTCAAAAAAGATCTTTGTAACTCCCCAGGTACCATAAAGAAATATATTGAAATCTCCACGGAAACTACGATAGAGTAAATTCATAGTTCAA
>CAIYWZ010000067.1 GCA_903930075.1 uncultured Alphaproteobacteria bacterium
CTCTTAAAATTTGAACGCTTAGATAAAGATTTAAATTTTTACTCTGTAAGACTGGGCAAAATATTTGAAACTCTTTTGAAAACAAAAGAAAAAGTAATATATAACTTTGGACAAATGTTAGAGGCTTACAGTTTTAAGAAAACTTTGGAAAGAGGATTTAGTCTTGTCAGATCAGAAGAAGGTCATGTCATCACAACAACAAAAGAACTTTTGGAATATGATACAGTTCGTGTTATGTTTAAAGACGGGGAAATCAATATTCATCCCAAATAAAGATTTTATTAATAATTTAGACTTAAGATTAAAAAAGGATAGGATATAAATTGAGTTTGTTGTGGGAAAATGAGTTTGAAACATGCGCGTTAAACCTAGAAAAAAACTTCCCTCAATTTGATTTTGATCAAGAAGATGAAAGAATCACAGTTTACACATGCAAAGGAATTCTACTTATAAATTGGCACAGCGTTGCGAACCAGATTTGGGTGTCATCGCCAATAACAGGAGCCCATCATTTTTTCTATGATCAAGAAGAATGGAAGAATACGCGAACAAAAATTATTTTTAAAGAACAAATCATACAAGAACTTAATATTTTGAATGCATAAAAAAAATGGAAAACGAAAAAAGAAAATTTTTTAGCGGCGAAAGAAACAAAAGCGCAAAATCTTTATGGCCAATTATGAAGTTTTTGAGCCCATATAAAAAAGATGTTTTCTTATCATTTCTTGCCATCACTTTTTCTGCCATCGTTGTATTGCTCTTAGGAATTGTATTCAAAGATATTGTTGATACGTCAATCACAACAAAAAATATGGCGCTTTTTCATAAATCTTTGGCCATGATTTTAGGCATTGTTGTCCTTCTGGCAGTTTCAAGTTATATAAGATATTATCTCGTATCTTGGATTGGTGAACGTGTTGTATCGGACATCCGCAAAGTTTTGTTTCAACATGTCCTGGGGTTGAGTCCAGCTTATTTTGAAACCACATCCACGGGAGAAGTTCTTTCGCGTATCACAACAGATACAACGCTTCTGCAAACTCTTCTTTCAACAAGCATCCCTATAGCTCTTCGGAACATTATGATTGTGTTATTTTCCGCTGGGATGTTATTTCTCACAAGCCCAAAATTAACAAGTTTAATCGCAATTATTGTCCCTATTATTTTGGTATTTATTTTTATTTTTGGCAGAAGAGTTCGAAAATTCTCACGTGCGACTCAAGATAGTATTGCAAAAATGAATTCATATGTGGAAGAAACACTTAGCGCTGTACGCACTGTTCAAGCCTTCAATCACGAATCCATTGATGAATCTCAATTTCAGGGATATCAAAAAATGTCCTTAGAATTTGGACTCAAAAGAATCCAGGCCAGAGCCATGCTCAGCACAATTGTTATTTTTCTTATTTTTGCAGCCATTACAGTTGTTCTGTGGATTGGCGGAGACCAAGTCGCCAAAGGAGAAATCAGCGCGGGAGAGCTATCTTCTTTTGTATACTACTCGGTTTTCTTAGCAGGGGGCGTGAATTCATTTATTGAAGTTTTTAGTGATATTCAAAGGGCTATTGGCGCCAGTGATCGAGTCAGAGATTTACTCGCAACAAAAACAATCACGAAGGACCCAAGAGTCCCTCAACCTTTGCCAGAACCTATTATGGGAGGCGTGATTTTCGATCAAGTTCACTTCAGATATCCAACACTGACAGAAAATTCAGCCCTGATCGATTTTTCTTTTGTTGTGCAGCCTGGACAAAAAATTGCCCTTGTTGGACCTTCCGGATGCGGAAAAACCACTGTGTTTCAATTGCTTTTAAGATTTTATGATCCAACACACGGTTCCATCAGATTTGATGGCGTAGATTTGAAAGACTTGTCTTTACATGATTTAAGACGTTGTATAGGATTTGTCCCCCAAGAACCGGTTATTTTTACAGGCAATACCTATGACAACATAAGATATGGAAGACCAAGTGCCAGCGATGAAGAAATCCATGCGGCAGCAGACATTGCGCTCGTGACTGAGTTCGTGGATAAACTACCAAATGGCTTCAATACACCCTTAGGCGAAAAAGGAATCGCTCTTTCTGGAGGCCAAAAACAGCGTATTGCCATTGCCAGAGCTATTTTGCGAAATCCAGCCCTCCTTCTTTTAGATGAGGCAACTTCTGCTTTGGATGTGCAAAGTGAAAGATTGGTTCAAAAAGCACTCAATCGTGTCATGGTTGGGCGAACAACCATCATGATCGCCCATAGACTCTCTACAATTTTAAAGGCAGATATGATTGTTGTAATTGATCAGGGCAAAATTGTCGCCGTTGGTAAACATGACGATCTCATGAAAGAACAGGGGCTGTATTCAAAGCTTGCAACACTTCAATTTTCTAACGATTGAAGATGAATCTGCCTTTCCTCTAACAAAATTTTAGAAATTTGAGCTCCCCATTTTTTCTTCATGGGAGGCCTAAAGCCTGGTATTTTTTCTAAGTCAGCACTTAATTTCAAAACACGTTGCACCAAATCAAGTATAAATCTATCTGTCATCACTTTTTGCCGTGGGACATCATCTTCTTGGGCAATTTCTTCCCGCAAAACAACCAATCTTCCCAAAATTTTTAAAGCATGCTCTCCAGAGGGCTTGCGTTTGATTTTTTTGAGCAAAGATGCCGGATTGATTTCATTCAAAATAAGCTTTTGCAGTGGCTGATGGGATTCTACAAGGACTTGCGGATCAATATCTTTCATTTGTTCATATAGCCTGCCCAAATAAAGCACATCTAGTGCCGCGTAAAAGAGCTGTTCTTTACGAAGGGGTCTTTCAAGCCACTGGGAAAATTGCTCTTGCTTTGATAAAGTAATATTGAGCGCAGCTTCCACAAGATTTCCATATCCAATTTGGTTACCAAACCCATATAATTTTGCAGAAATTTGTGTATCAAAAACAGGAAAAACATCATTTTGAAAAAGCTTATTCAATATCCCTAAATCCTGTTCTGCGGAATGAAAGATTTTTAAAACAGAAGGATCACACAAAACCTTCGAGAGTTTAAAAATATTTTCCTCTAGACGAAGCACATCAAATAAAAAAATTTGATCGCCAGCTGCCACTTGAATGAGAGAAAGTATCGGCCAATAGGTGCTGACCCTATAAAATTCTGTATCAACGCCAATCCAACCCTTTTCTTGGGCCAAAATATGGAGTTCATCAAGCACCGTCTTAAGTTGATCTGAAGTTTCAATATAATAATACACGTATAAATTTTCTTTATTTTGTTAATCTTTTGTTAGTAATAATACCTTAATATTTATCATAATTTAGGAATCATTGCAGCAAGAAGAATATCATGAACCCATTAAAATACATAGTAAAACTATGGCAAACAATTAAAGAAAATATCTTTGGAACCACAATTCCACTTGCCAACAGGAAAAAAGAAAGTCTTGGGAAATTTAAAGCTTTGAGCATTTTAAGCAGTGATGCATTAAGCAGCGTTGCGTATGCCAGCGATGAAATACTTCTTATATTAGTGGGACTCGGGAGTATAGCATTTGTCTTAAATTTCTGGATTAGCATCACAATCATTGGCCTTATGCTCATTATTACGCTCAGTTACCGGCAAACCATCGAGGCGTATCCAAACGGTGGGGGAGCATACACGGTTGCAAAAGAAAATTTAGGGAAGTTCCCAAGTCTTTTAGCCGCATCAAGCTTACTTTTAGATTATATCTTAACCGTATCGGTCAGCATTTCTTCTGGCATTTTAGCCATCACCAGCATGTACCCAAAGCTACAACCCCTATCTGTACTAATGGCATGCGTTGTGACATTATTTATTGTTTTTTTAAACCTTAGAGGCACCAGAGAAAGTGGTACTATTTTTTCGCTGCCAACTTACGGTTTTATCGCCATAATGATATGGATGATTATTTATAGTTTCACGATACCAGCAACAACTGTTTCCCCAATCCCTCAGCAAGCTATTGCGTCTGAAATTACCCTCTTTCTTCTACTTCGAGCATTTAGTGGCGGATGTACAGCAATGACAGGGATTGAAGCCATTAGTAACGGAGTCACAGTGTTTAAGGAACCAAAATCAAAAAACGCGATTATTACTCTTTTCATGATGTCTTCGATTCTAGCGGCGCTCTTTTTTTCCATCACATCTTTATGTATCAAATACCAAATCCTTCCCAAAGATGGAGAAAGCGTTTTGAGTCAAATTGCCCATATTGTCTTTGGCAATGGCCTCCAGTATCAATTGGTTCAAATCTTTACCGCGCTTATTTTATTGCTCGCCGCCAATACCTCCTTTGCGGATTTTCCAAGACTTGCAAGTTTGCTTGCAAAAGATGGATATCTGCCCAAACAACTGAGTAATCTTGGAGATCGCCTGGCGTTTTCAAATGGGATCGTTTTACTCGGGGCTCTTTCTATTTTACTGATCATTGCGTTTAATGCAGATACACATGCGCTCATTCCCCTCTATGCAATTGGCGTTTTCATGAGCTTTACCCTTAGCCAAACGGGCATGGTTGTTCACTGGTTTAAAAAACATCATGTTAAAATGATGATCAATGCTTTTGGGGCTCTATGTTGCTTCATCACCCTTTTTGTTATTATTTTATCAAAATTTTTAGAAGGCGCATGGATTGTGCTCATTACAATCCCTATTTTTATCTTTATCTTTTATAAAATAAAAAAGCATTATACCCATATTCATCAAGAATTAGAAATTCAAACAGAGGACTTGCATACCTTTCATGGAAACGCATCACGCCATTTTAAAATCATCATCCCCATTAAATCTTTCGATAAAGCCGTTCTGAAGGCCATTAAATTCGCAACGGCTTTATCTGGTGATATCGTCATTTTAAAACTAGAGCATGAACTTATGACGGCAGATTCCTATACTGCAAAAAAGCATTTGGAACATTTAAGCGAAGAACTGGGCCTACATTTGGAAACCATACACAGTGAGCATCATTCCGTGATCCTGCCCATCTTAGATTATATCAATGCAGCAGAAGAAAACGCAAGCAAACAAGAAATTGTGATTATCTTACCAGAGTTTGTGACACAAAAATATTGGCACTCTCTTCTTCACAACCATACGGCCTTTTGGATCAAAAACTTTTTGGTGCAAGAGCACAAAAAGAAGGGGACAACCCGAATCATTATTGATATACCTTATTACATAGAAGGATAAACACAAATTATGAAGGAGACTAACGAATGAAATCAGTTATTATTGTTTACCATAGCGGCTATGGACACACACAAAAGCAAGCAAATTCAGTTTATGAAGGGGCAAAAAGTGTGGATGGAGTTGAAGCAAAAATCTTCTCTGTTACCGAAATTGATGCCCATTGGGAAACCTTAAATGCAGCAGACGCTATCATTTTTGGAGCGCCAACGTATATGGGCAGCGTATCGGCGGAATTTAAAAAGTTTATGGACGCAAGCTCTAAAATTTGGTTCACACAAAAATGGCTCAATAAACTTTCTGCCGGTTTTACAAATTCAGGAAGCCCAAGTGGGGATAAATTTAATTCTCTCGTGCAGTTGGCCACATTTGCCGCGCAGCACGGCATGACCTGGGTCAATCTTGGTTTATTACCTTCGAACAGCATCAACTCAACTCCTGCAGATCTGAACTATTCAGGATCTTCTTTTGGTGCCATGGCCCAGTCTCAACATGATGCCCCATCTGCCCCTCATTCGGGCGATTTAGCCACAGCCCACCATTTGGGAAAACGCGTCGCTGAAATGTCCTTAAAGCTGCTCTAAAACCACAAACGCCATAATCATCTCCCCTTCATCGGCAAAACTTAAATGCGCGGTCAGGGGGATATCTTTATGCATCACAAAATAAGGCTGCCCAGAGGGTTTGCGCAAAACAGACAAATCTTGGAAACCAATGGCTTCCCCAATCCCCGTCCCATAAGCCTTAGAAAAAGCCTCCTTAGCCGCAAAAGATTTGGCCAATTTATCCACAATTTTAGGGTGTTGCCCATAAGCCTCCTGCTCTAAAGGCGTAAAAATCTTACACAAAAACCGCTGCCCAAATTTCACATAAGCCCTTTCAATACGCTCACGCCTCAAAAGATCCGACCCCACACCCCATATTCCCATGTTAACCTCCCATAAAATGATTAATAATTATTCACCAAACCCCCCCCACCGCCGTCATTTTCAGAGCTTTAGCTCTGAAAATCTCCCTTGTGTCCATACAGATCCCCCTCTTGCGTGATGAAAGAAAGGAAAATCCCTTAAAAACTGTCGTTTGAGGGGGACGACGACCTGGGAGAGGAATAACTTTGGTGCATAATTACATTTATTATTCTTTAAATAATACGGTATAAGGAACTAAAAGATAAACAAAAACTTTACATATTTG
Source organism: uncultured Alphaproteobacteria bacterium (assembly GCA_903930075.1). Classification (GTDB taxonomy): domain Bacteria; phylum Pseudomonadota; class Alphaproteobacteria; order CAIYWZ01; family CAIYWZ01; genus CAIYWZ01. The sequence continues at coordinate 6,396 of CAIYWZ010000067.1, forward strand.
ATGATGTTGTAAATCTAATTCAAATCTCAAGTTGATTTATTTCATTTTTTAGCCACAAAAATATTAAAATATAAATTGACTTTTCAAACAAGACTATAGTAAGAAGTTATTTCAAGGTGTAATTTTCACGCTTGATAAAAAATCATTAACTTAAAATTTGATAGAAAGTATAATTTAAAATGAAAAAAATCTCTTTAGCACTCATCGCAGGTCTACTTGCAAACCCAGTTTTGGGAAATGAAACTCCAAAAACTCCTGAAGCTATTTCCACAGTGGCCCCAGCTGCTGCTACTTCTAAATTTTCCGGATGGAATGCAACTCTTGGAGGATCTTATATGGCTCACTTCGGTGAAACACTGCCCGATAATCATGTTGGATTAGGAGGTAAGGCTTATCTAGGTTTTGGATATACAAGTGTTGCTGAAAATAATTTCTTATTTGGAGCTTCAATATTTGCAGGGGTCCATAGAGTACCTGAGAGTATAGGCGAAGTAAACATAGGCCTAAAGTTAAATGCGGGAATGGTCGTTGCAGACAATATCGCAATCAAAGGTATTGCAGAAATAAATGCTTATACTGCTCTTCTATCAGTATCAGCACTCACTTCCTTTGTTAACGTAGGAGTCGGTGTGGATTATGCAGTCACTGATCATATTATTCTAGGTGCTGGAGTAAAGTACAATGCGTGGCCATTACCAATGTTTTCTGAGCATGGCGTAGAAGCTTTCGCTGAAATCAGCTACCGTTTCTAATCAGTTAAATTTTGAGCCCCGTACCAAATCTTGCTGGGGCTCTTCTGCCTTTTCCAAAACATCCCTATTGTTTTTTTCTCTCATTTCGTGCATAAAAAAGACATAAACATAAAAGTAATGAAATGACAATGGATAAAAAACCTAAAAAACTTAGCAAAACGGAGCGCCTTGCAAAAAATTTGAAGGCAAATCTTGTAAGACGTAAGGTACAGGATCGAAAGCGAAGCGAAACTGAAACACAAAAAGAGGAGAATGAAAAATGATTATGTCCGATAAATGGATTCGTAAAATGGCCACAGAACAAAAGATGATTGATCCTTTTGTTGAAAAACAGCAGGGGAAAGGCGTTGTATCCTACGGTCTTTCATCCTATGGGTATGATGCCAGAGTTGCCAATGAATTCAAAATCTTTACCAATGTAAATAATGCCATTGTCGACCCCAAAAATTTTTCCTCAGATAGCTTTGTCGACAAGGTCTCCGATGTTTGCATCATCCCCCCCAACAGCTTTGCCCTGGCTCGCACAGTGGAATATTTTAAGATTCCAAGAGACGTTCTTGTCATCTGCCTTGGAAAATCCACCTACGCCAGATGCGGGATCATCGTCAACGTCACCCCCCTTGAACCCGAATGGGAAGGCCATGTGACTCTAGAGTTCTCCAACACAACCCCACTGCCTGCAAAAATTTATGCCGGCGAAGGCGTGTGTCAGTTCCTATTCCTCCAAGGAAATGAACCTTGCGAGACCTCTTACAAAGATAAATCTGGCAAATATATGGGTCAATTAGGGGTCACTCCACCCAAAATTTTGGGATAGCACATGAACTATAAAGTTTTTTTATGTGTGGGCTTATTTACAGCACATGTCGTGTGCGCAGTAGAGAATGATTCTATATTATTTGATCTAAGAAAAGAATATGATAAATCTTGTTATGTTCAATGCTATGATATGAGCCGTGAATTGAGTGCCATTTCAGCTGCATTAAATCGCAACGAATATCCCTGGCTACCCTTATCGCATCGTTGGACAATGACAGAAAATGCTGGGTTAAGTTTATGGAAACATCAAAACGCTCCAATATACACTCAAATTTATACTTTTGGGAGTGCCGAACGTCACAAACTTGCATACCTTGTTCAAGAAGGCGAAAGCGGAGGAATTTGGCGTACGATGCATAGCTATGCACCAACACGTTCGCCAGTTTTTGAAGGAGCTCGTTCTCAAAAAGCTTTCGAAGCAGAACGTTCTCTTTCATATACAGCAGGACATTGTGTAGATCATGCGGATACGCCCCATGAAACACTCAATTTTTATGGACGGCTTTCTACCGATTGTGAAGCAAATCTGATACCTGAACCTTTTGGTGGATGGGGCATTAGGATCAGGTCACCTTTAGTAAAATCTATGCGAGGAATTCATGGTAATGCTGGATACTCTCAGTTTGTTTACTATGGTAATCCTGCTGAAATTGCTTATACGATAAAACCTTGGAAAGCGGCCATACCTAAGGGTGTTTTATTTTTAGAGCATAACCATGAGATTTCTGACATTTTAACCGCGTGGAAAATAGATTGGAACGATGCCACAATCCATTCTACAGTCCAAGAGACGCCAAGCAAAAAAGAACGCGGCGGTGTACGTTACTATCATTTACGCAATCACTTGGTCACAAATAAGAAAAATGAGCAAATTTTTTCAGGAAATAAAAAACCAAACGGGCTTGCTTATATATATGAGTCTTTGGACCCAAATTTTGACCACCTTTTAGAATTCGATGATAATATTTTAGATCCATTAGCACGATATAGATTGCAAATCCTGGCAGACAAGGAAATAATCCCATTCTACATCTCCAAGCTTATTCAATATAATTTTAATGAAGGTTTATTTGAGCAAGGATTTTATTGGACAAAACGTTTGATGAATCAAGCTCAGCTATTAATAGATAACGAACGTGGGAATATTTTAAACTCGACTTCCATCTCCAGCATTGTCTCTAGAAATTTGGCGATATTCAATACCCAAACGATTGATCATTTAAATTCGATACTCAAAGATGCTGGCTTTGATGCTGTGCCAGTTTTTTATCAAAAAATAAAAGAGATAGAAAACACTCCAACGAGTAAATCCACTTTCAAAAATATTTCTCCTGATACATCGCCAAGAACGATTTGTTTCTCTCAAGGAAGCAAAAAAAAAGGAGAAGTGAAAACAAAGGAAGCAATGGTAAAAGAAGAGTTTACTCCCGGAACACCTTTAGTTTTAGATTTTAAACGTAGTGGAACAGAAATGAATAAAAGTCATAAAGGAGCCATAACGACATGTTTTGAAACCTTTAGATCTCTTAATCAGGAATACATCGACTCTCCTGATTCCAACATACCTTATGTACAACTTACGGGTGCAAAAGAATTAGTAAGTTCTGTGCTCCGCGGAAAGATAGAAGACGCTTTTAAAGGGATTAAAGTTTATGATTTTAATGAACAACCATCTATTGCTAAGCGTATTGACTTTAGTCAGGAAGCAAAAGGAATAAATGCTAAAGAAGAAATAACGGATACCTTAGATTTTTTTGAAGCTCCGTCAGAGCAAAATTTGATCACTCATCGCCATGATAATCCAAAATCACAACATGAATACGACAAACGTTTTGGACTCATTCTTTTTAAGAAATAGCTTTAAAAAAATAAATATTCATTTTTTTTAAACAAAAGCTTGACAAGTTGCTCAAATTCTCTTAAAAGTTCTAGAAGTTAATAGGCTGGAAGGATGGCCGAGCGGTTAAAGGCAACAGACTGTAAATCTGTCGGCGTATGTCTACGCAGGTTCGAATCCTGCTCCTTCCACCATGTTGCGGGCGTAGCTTAGTGGTAAAGCCCTAGCCTTCCAAGCTAGCCATGTGGGTTCGATTCCCATCGCCCGCTCCAAATATAAAATTAATAACAGGGTATTGTTCAACCGGCGATAAGGGTATAATAAAAAATGGCAAAAGCAAAGTTTGAGCGGAATAAGCCGCATTGCAACATTGGAACAATTGGTCACGTTGACCACGGTAAGACATCATTGAC
>CAIYWZ010000068.1 GCA_903930075.1 uncultured Alphaproteobacteria bacterium
GGAGCAACCTATATCTCTCACGACAATACGAGAACCATCTACAAAAATATGCATTTCTAAAGGAAGCAATCTGGATCAAAGTATTACTTTGATCCAAAAGAGCTTGCTACATTCCAGAGTTTATTTTTTCAAACCAACTTGCACCTCATAATAAGGATTCCCAGGTTCGGGATCACTCATCCATCCCCGTTTAATTGCCCAAGGTTCAAACCAATCCCAAGCTTCTTCCTCTTTGCCAGGAGCGGTGTCCAAAAAACGTTCGATCACGTCCAAATCTTCTGAGTTTAAAACTTCTCGATAATATTCATCAATTTGCATTTCGAAACGATTTGCAATAAAATAAGGAATTCCTCTAGCATCATTTTTGTCAAAACATCGCCACGATCTCTCATATTGTTCCCATTCATTCGTTTCTGCATGGAGTTTATAAGTAAATTCATCCACCACTTCTTCACAATCAAAATAGAACATAGCATCCTTTGGATATTCTGCCTTAAATTTTTTGAAAGACCCTCTTAACTTTTCTCCATCTACTGGAGTCTTGAATTTAGAAAAATTTGTAATAATCATATTGTCCTCACTTTGATATTATTGTTAGTTTCTCACGCGTATTAAAAAACACATCCGTGATTTCTATTTTTGGATGCCCCGAAGAGCCTAACTCTCTAACGACAACGCGAGACCCATCTCCAAAAAGATAGGTTTCCATATCAGACAATCTGGATCAAAGTATTACTTTGATCCAAAAGAGTTTCAAGATACTTGATGATACATCCAACCTCGTTTGGCAGCCCAAGGTTCAAACCAATCCCAAGCTTCTTCCTCTTTGCCAGGAGGTGTATCCAAAAAACGCTCGATCATATTCAAATCTTCCGGGCTTAAAGATTCTCGATCATATTCGTTAGTTTCCCAGAAAAAGTGACCTGCAATAAAGTAAAAGATACCCCTTGGATCATTTTTGTCAAAACATCGACATGATGTGTCACGCTGTTCCCATTCATCAGTTTCCGCATGTAATTTATAATTAAAGTCATCCACCACTTCTTCGCAGTCAAAATAAAACATATCATCCTTTGGATATTCGGCTTTAAATTTTTTGAAAGACTCTTTTATTTTTTCTCCATCAACAGGAGTTTTAAATTTAGAAAAATTTGACGTCATATTTATTATCCTCACTTTGGTATTATGGTTAGTTTTTCCATGGTATTGAAAAAATTATCTGTAATTTCTATTTTGAAATGACCAGACCTTCCTTCGTGTCTTACAATAATAAGTGATCCATCTCCAAAAAGATAGGTTTCCATTAAAGACAATTTGGATCAAAGTATTACTTTGATCCAAAAGAGTTTCAAGATACTTGATGATACATCCACCCTCGTTTGACAGCCCAAGGTTCAAACCAATCCCAGGCTTCCTCCTCCTTCCCAGAAGGAGTCTCTAAAAAACGCTCGATCATATTCAAATCCTCGTTGTTGAAAGATTCTCGATTCCACTCAGCTGTTTGCATTTCAAAACGCCCTGCTATAAAGTAAGAGATACTTCTTGGATCTTTTTTATCGAAAACTAACCCGCTCAAATCATATTGATCTCTTTCATCTGTTTCCTTATCAAGATTATCAATAAATTTATCCACGACTTCTTCGCAGTCAAAATAAAACGTCTCATCATGTGGATATTCGGCTTTAAATTTTTTGAAAGATTCTTTTATTTTTTCTCCATCTACAGGAGTCTTGAATTTAGAAAAATTTGACGTCATGTTTTATTATCCTTACTTTTGTATAATTGTCATTTTTTCACTGATGTTTTTAATAGTATCTGTCTCTTCTATTTTGAAGTGACTGGAACGCCCTTTTAGCCTCATAACAAGAGTGGAACCATCTCCAAAAACACTTATTTCCATAGGATACAATCTGGATCAAAGTATTACTTTGATCCAAAAGAGTTTAATATCCTGCGGGGTTTATTTTTTCAAACCAACTTGAACATCATAATAAGGATTCCCAGGTTCTGGAGGCTCCATCCATCCCCGGTCGATTGCCCAAGGTTCAAACCAATCCCA